>CAXTOD010000017.1:0-19320 GCA_964245705.1 uncultured Acetobacteraceae bacterium | reverse complement strand
CACCGCGCGCGTCACCCGCGACGGCGTCGAACGGGAGCTGCCGGCCGCCGCCCTCCGGCCTGACGACCTGATCCTGGTCCGCCCCGGCGAGCGCCTGCCTGCCGACGGGGTGGTGACGGCGGGCGCCTCCCATGTCGACCAGTCCATGCTCACCGGCGAGCCGCTGCCGGTGTCTCGCGTTCCGGGCGACCCGGTGGTCGGCGGCACCGTCAACGGCCAGGGCAGCCTGACCGTCCGCGCCACCGCCGTCGGCCAGGCCACCACCCTGGCCGGGATCGTGCGCATGGTGGAGGCGGCGCAGGCCGGCCGTCTGCCGATC
The DNA here is from genome assembly GCA_964245705.1 of uncultured Acetobacteraceae bacterium. Taxonomy (GTDB): domain Bacteria; phylum Pseudomonadota; class Alphaproteobacteria; order Acetobacterales; family Acetobacteraceae; genus Lichenicola. Next base: position 19,001 of record CAXTOD010000017.1, on the reverse strand, counting down.
CAGGCGCTGCTCGACCGGGTGACGCAGTGGTTCGTGCCCGCGATCATCGCCTGCGCCCTGCTGACCCTGGCCGGCTGGCTGCTCGCCGGCGCCGGGCTCGGCCTGGCGCTGGGGTTCGCGGTGTCGGTGCTGATCGTCGCCTGCCCCTGCGCGATGGGCCTGGCGACTCCGGTCTCGATCACCGTCGGCACCGGACGCGCTGCCGGGCTCGGCGTGCTGTTCCGGCGCCCGCTGGCGCTGCAGCGCCTGGCCGAGGTGACCGTCGTGGCGCTGGACAAGACCGGCACTCTGACCCTCGGCCGCCCGACGCTGGGCCCCACCGTGCTGTCGGACGCCGCCGTGCTCGACGAGCCGACCCTGCTTGGTCTCGCCGCCGCTCTCGAAGTCCGCTCCGAGCACCCGCTGGCGCGCGCCATCGTCGCCGCTGCCGAGGCACGCGGCCTCGTCCTGCCGCCGGTGGACCGCTTCGAGTCGCGGCAGGGCCTCGGCGTGCTCGGCGAGGCCGGCGGCCATGCGGTCGCCGTCGGCGCGCCACCGCTGATGGAAGCGCTCGGCCTCGATCCGTCCCCTTTCGAGCCGGCGATCCGGCGACTGGCCGCGGAAGGCGGCTCGCCGGTGCTGCTGGCGGTGGACGGACGGATCCCGGCGCTGCTGCCGGTGGTCGACGCCCTGCGCCCGGCCGCCACCGCCACGGTGGCGGCCCTGCACGCACGCGGCCTCGACGTCGCCATGCTGACCGGCGACGACCCGCGCACCGCCGACACGGTCGCCGCCCGCCTCGGCATACGCACCGTGCGCGCCGGCCTGCTTCCCGCTGACAAGCCGGCTGCCCTGCGCGCGCTGTGCCGCCTCGGCGCGACGGTGGCGTTCGTCGGCGACGGGGTGAACGACGCGCCGGTGCTGGCGGCCGCCGACATCGGCATCGCCATGGGCACCGGCACCGACATCGCCATCGAGAGCGCCGACGTGGTGCTGGTGCACGGCGACCCGGCCGCGCTGATCGCCGCCCTGCACCTGTCGCGCCACATCATGCGCAACATCCGGCAGAACCTGTTCTGGGCGTTCGGCTACAACGTGCTGCTGATCCCGGTCGCCGCCGGCGCGCTGTATCCCGCCACTGGGCTGGCGCTGTCGCCGATGCTGGCCGCCGCCGCGATGGCGCTGTCCAGCCTGTTCGTGCTCGGCAACGCCCTCCGGCTGCGACGCCTCCGCCTGCCCCGCTCCTGACGGGCGCGCGGTCCTCTCGCCATCAGGCGCCTAACCCTGCGGCCACTCCCGGACTGGCTTAGGGGAAGCCGGTGGCGAGGCCCCACACGGTCAGCGCGCACCTTCGCTGGACCGCCGATGCACGGCATTCTGGTCGGTTCCAGGAACGGTATCGCCCCACTTGGCTCCGCACTTCGCTCCTGCAGCGGGATGCGGACACCGGCCAAGCCGTCCACGATGGGGGCGCTGCCCGGGCCGGATCGGGGAGCCGATCGCCGAGCTTTTGCCGTAGGCGTTCCGGAGCCGGTCGCTCAGCACGCCTGATGCCGTGCTGCCTCGGTTCTACGCGCCGATCCATTCCGCGGCGAGGCCGGAGGCGGTGAACCGGCCACGCGCCCGCGTTTGGCCGCCTTCCGCCCCCAGGCGGAGCACGTCGACGCTGTCCAGCGCCACCAGGATCACCGCGAACTGCTCCGCCTGCGCCTCCTCCGGCAGGTGCGGCTGGTCCGCCGGATCCGCGATCGGGCTGCCCGGATCGCTGCGCAGGCCATAGGCCGTGCGGGCGTTCGCCGACAGCCCTTTCCAGCGGCTGCGGGCCAGGTCATCGCGGCAATGCAGCCGGGCCGTGCCGTCGAAGCGCAGCTGCAACCGGTCCTCCGCCGACCACGCCAGCAGGCTGACCCGGGCGTCAGCGGTGATGTCGCGCGCCTTGTCCGCCCGCACGTCGGTGTGCATCTCCGCACGAGCCGGCACCCGCTCGAAGCCGCGCAGCACCACCGTGCGCAGGCCTGGCCGTCCATCCGGCGACAGCGTTGCCAGCTGCACGTTGCGCAGCTCCCCGCGATGGTCCTGCAGCGCGCGCTCCAGCGCCGACAGGCCGGCCTCGACAAAGGAAAGGGCTGACGTTTCCATGACGGTCGCTACGTCGCGCCCCTGGCGACGGTTGCGTGGCTCATCGCCACAGCCCCGCCAGCAGCGCCAGCGCCACCGCCAGCCCGACCTCGCGGTTGGCCCGGAACAGGCGCAGGCAGGTCGCCGGGCTGTTGATCTCCAGCGCCCATACCTGCAGCCCGAGCAGCACCGCCGGTCCCAGCAGCGCCGGCCAGAACAACGGCCCGATCCCGGCCAGGTATCCGGCCAGCCCGAGCGTCGCCAGCGTCAGCGCATAGCAGCCGCCGACGAACCGCCGCGGCCGCGCCGCCACCAGCCGCGAGGTCGACTTCACCCCCACCAGCGCGTCGTCCTCCATGTCCTGGAACCCGTACACGGTGTCGAACCCCAGGTCCCACAGGATCGCGCCTGCATAGAGCGACAGCAGAATCCCATCCATCCGCCCGGTCGCCGCGGCGTAACCCATCGGCGCGCCGAAACCGAAGGTGAAGCCCATCACCAGCTGCGGCCACCACGTCACCCGCTTGGCCAGCGGATACAGCCCCACCAGCACCAGCGAGCCCGCTCCTAACGCCCAGCACAGCCGGTTGAGCGACAACAGCACCCCCAGCCCGGCCAGCAGAAGCAGCAGCAGGAACCAAGCCGCCTGCCGCATCCGCAGCGCCCCCGACGCCAGCGGCCGGCCACGGGTGCGCGCCACCTGCCGGTCCAGGTCGCGGTCCCACATGTCGTTGACCACGCAGCCCGCCGACCGCATCACCACGCTGCCGACCGCGAACAGCGCCAGCAGCCGCAGCCGCTGTCCCGTCGCCACGCCTCCCGGCAGCAGGATGCCCCATGCCCCCGGCAGGAACAGCAGCCAGATGCCGATCGGCCGGTCCAGCCGCGCCAGCAGCGCATACGGCCGCCACCCCGCCGGCAGGTGCCGGATCCAGCCGGTGGCGACGATGTCGGTATGGGCCATGGCCTTCTGCTATGGCCGGTCCACCCCCCGGTCAACGGAGCGATTCGGTGCAGGACCTGCCCAGACTTCACCACAGACTTCACGCCGGACTTCACGCCGCATCCTGGGCGGCCGACCTCCTCCTGCCGATGACCGACAACCAGGCGCACTACCTCGGCGCCGTGCTGCGCCGGCAGCCGGGCGACGAGGTGCGTTTGTTCAATGCTCTCGACGGCGAATGGATCGCCACCGTCGAGGCGTTACGCAAGGAGCGCGGCCGGTTCCGGCTCCGGCGGCAACTGCGTCCGCCCGCGCCCGAGCCCGGGCCGATCCTGCTGTTCTCGCCGCTCAAGCGCGACGCCACCGACCTCGTGGTGCGCATGGCGACCGAGCTCGGCGCGGAAGCGCTGCATCCGGTTCTCACCGAGCGCACCGTCACCGCCCGCATCAACGCCGGGCGCTGGACCGCGATCGCCACCGAGGCGGCGGAACAATGCGAGCGGCTGAGCGTGCCGGCGATCGCGGAGCCGGTCCGGCTGCCCGAGCTGCTCGGCACCTGGAACGCCGACCGGCCGCTGCTGGTGGCGCTGGAGCGGGACGCGACCGAAAGCGTGGCCGCCTGGCGCGCCCGCACGCCGGGGATCCAGCCCGGCCTGCTGGTCGGGCCCGAAGGCGGCTTCTCGCCCGGCGAGCGCGCCCTGCTGCGCCGCCGCCCGTTCGTGGTCCCGGCCACCCTGGGCCCGCTGGTCCTGCGTGCCGAGACAGCCGTCCTGGCCGGGCTGGCAGCGCTCGTCGGCTGACGCCCGAGGTTGCCCCGGACCGGCGGCAGCGCCATAGACACTGCCGAACAACCGGCAGCCGTGGACACGGCTGCCGTTCCCTCAGGATGCATGCGCGCTCGATGTCGAACCCCGGCGACCAAGACGACACCCCGATCGAGTCGGTGGACCAGCTCGCGGCGCATCTCGCGGCGGGAGCCAAGCCGCGCGCGGACTGGCGGATCGGCACCGAGCACGAGAAGTTCGGCTTCCGCTGGCCCGGCGCCCCAGGCGGCGCTCCAGGCGGCCCGGCGTGGTCGGCGCCGGCCTACGAGCCGTGCGGCATCGCCGACCTGCTCGCCGCCCATGCCGCCGACCCGGCCGCCTGGGAGCCGATCACCGATTCCGGTAACCTGATCGGGTTGAAGGGGCAGGGGCCGAACAAGGGCGGCTCGCTGTCGCTGGAGCCGGCCGGCCAGTTCGAGCTGTCCGGCGCCCCGCTCGCCAGCCTGCACGAGACCGAGGCCGAGCTGCTGGCGCACGCCGCCCACCTCCGTCCGCACGCAGACGCGCTCGGGCTCGGCTTCGCGCCGCTCGGCTTCCACCCGGTCGCGACCCGCGCCGACATGCCGTTCATGCCGAAAAGCCGCTACGCCATCATGCGCCGCTACATGCCGCTGGTCGGGCAGTACGGCCTGGACATGATGCTGCGCACCTGCACCGTGCAGGTAAACCTCGACTACGGCTCCGAGGCCGACATGGCCACCAAGCTGCGCGTGTCGCTGGCGCTGCAGCCGGTGGCGACCGCCCTGTTCGCCAACTCGCCGTTCGAGGAAGGCCGCCCGAACGGCCTGCTGTCCACCCGCGCCCGGGTCTGGACCGACACCGACAACGCCCGCAGCGGCATGCCGTCCTGCTTCTTCGAGCCCGGCTTCGGCTTCGGGCGCTACGTCGAGTGGGCGCTCGACGTGCCGATGTACTTCGTCAATCGCGACGGCGCGATGATCGACGTGGCGGGCGCCTCGTTCCGCGCCTGGATGGAAAACCGCCAGCCCGGGCTCGAGCACCTGCGCCCGACGCTCGGCGACTTCGACGACCACCTCACCACCGTGTTCACCGACGTGCGCATCAAGCGCTTCCTGGAGATGCGCGGCTCGGATGCCGGCTCGATCCCGATGATGCTGGCGCAGTCGGCGTTCTGGACCGGGCTGCTCTACGACGACGCAGCGCTGGCGGCGGCCGACGCGTTGGTGCGCGAGCAGCCATGGGAGGCCTATGCGGCGCTGCGCGCGCAGGTGCTGGCGCGTGGCCTCGACGCGTCCTGGCCGAACGGCGCCGCGACAGGCACCCTGCGTTCCCTTGCTGCGCGCCTCCTGTCGATCGCCGAAGGCGGCCTCGCCGCGCGTGCCCTGCAGGACGGCCAGAACCGCGACGAGCGGCGCCACCTCGATCCGCTGCTGCCGATCGCGGCCGGCGCGCCGACCCAGGCCGAGCACTGGCTGTCGCGCTACCGTGGCGCGTGGAACGGCGACGTGACGCGTATCTTTGCCGAGGCCGCGATCTGACGGCCGGAGCCGGCCGGTCTTTGCGACGCGGGCCACCCGGAGATAAGCACAAGGGTTTCAAGCCGATGATTGCCAAGCTTCGGGTGACGGCGGAAGGCCATGACGCTCCTGCCGCCATTGGTGCAAGGGAGCGGCGGAACCACCCATGAGCGACGCAGCACCCCTCGTGAGGCTGCGGCTGCTCGAAACCTCCGACCTGCACATGTTCGTCTACGACTTTGACTACTACCAGGGCCGTCAGGACAACACGGTGGGGCTGGCCCGGGTCGCGACCCTGGTGTCGCAGGCGCGCGCCGAGGCTGCGAACACGCTGCTGTTCGACAACGGCGACATCATCCAGGGCAACCCGCTCGGCGACTACATGGCGCTGTCGGGCAAGCTGACCGACGGGGATGGCCACCCGATGGTCCGGGCGATGAACCTCCTCGGCTACGACGCCGCCACCGTCGGCAACCACGAGTTCAACTACGGGCTCGACTTCCTGCACCGCGCCCTGCGCGGCGCGCACTTCCCGTTCGTCTGCGCCAACATCGAGACCCCGGACGGCGGCACCCTGCTGCCGCCCGCGATCGTGCTGGAGCGCAGCGTCACCGACGAGGCCGGCGCGCCGCACGCCTTGCGGATCGGCGTGATCGGGCTGGTGACGCCGCAGATCACCGTGTGGGACAAGGCGCGCCTCGACGGGGAGGTCGACACGGTCGACATCGTCGACGCCGCGCGCCGCCACGTCCCCCCGTTGCGCGCGTGTTGCGACCTGGTGGTGGCGCTGTGCCATTCCGGGATCTCGGCCCAGCTCCGCTGCGGCGGCGAGGAGAACGCCTCGCTGCACCTGGCCGCGGTGCCCGGGATCGACGTGATCCTGTGCGGCCACGCGCACCGCGTGTTTCCCGGCCCGGACTACGCGGGCCTTCCCGGCGTGGACGCCGTGCGCGGCACGCTTGGCGGCATTCCGGCGGTGATGCCCGGCTACTGGGGCAGCCATCTCGGCCTGGTCGACCTCCAGCTGCGGCGCGACGACGCCGGGTGCTGGCAGGTTGCCGGGTTCGGTGTCGAGGTGCGGCCAATCTGCCGCCGCGACGGACGGCAGGCCGTGCCGCTGGTGGCCGACGACGCCTCGGTGCTGGCCGCAGCAGGGCCCGAGCACCAGGCGACGCTGCGCTGGATGGAACAGCCGGTCGGCAGCACCGCGGTGCCGATCAACACCTACTTCTCCCTGCTCGGCAACGACGCCGCGCTGACGCTGGTGAACGACGCGCAGCTCTGGTACGCGCGCCCGCTGCTCGCCGCCACCTCCCACGCGCACCTGCCGCTGCTGTCGGCGGCCTCGCCGTTCAAGGCGGGCGGCGCCGGCCCGGATTCGTTCGTCGACATCCCGGCGGGCCCGCTGGACATGAAGGCGGTCGCCAACCTGTACATGTTCGCCAACACCGTCTGCGTGGTGAAGGTGGACGGCGCCGAGCTGCGCGAATGGCTGGAACGCTCCTGCGCCATCTTCAACCGCGTCGACCCGACGCTCGGCGTCGCGCAGCCGCTGGTGGCCCCGCGCGCGCCCAGCTACCTGTTCGACACCATCGCCGGGCTGTCCTACGAGATCGACCTGTCGCAGCCGAGGCGCTACGACAACAAGGGCCGGCTGGTGCATCCCGGCGCGTGGCGGATCGTCTCGCTGACCCACGAGGGCAGGGAGGTGACCCCCGCCGACAGCTTCCTGGTGGTGACCAACAACTACCGCGCCGACGGCGGCGGCGGCTTTCCCGGCACGGGAGGCGCGCACCTGGTGCTGCAGGCGCCCGACCTGAACCGCGACGTCATCGTGCGCTACGTGCTGCAGCACCGGGAGGTGGCACCCGCGCCGGCGCCGGTATGGCGTTTCCGCCCGTTCGCGACGCCGGTGCTGCTCGGCTTCGACGGCAACGCGGAAACCGCCCGCCACCTCGCCAGCCAGCCGGCCGTCGCCCGCCTCGGCGAGGGCAGCGGCGGCTTCGTGCGCTACGCCCTGACGCTGGCCTGATCCGCTCCCACCCTGGATTCTCAAGGCTCCGCCTTGAGCGGGTCCAGGGCAGCGCCCTGGCCTGTGCCCGCCGCTGCCCTCAACCGTCCGCCTTCGGCTCATGGATCGGGCAGCCGTTATGCTCGGACCGGAACCTGGCCGAGCTGGAATAGGTCGTGTTCCGCGCCCGCATCACCGAGCCGAGCGGCCGGTGTGCCGCAAGCCCGTGCCAGGGGCTGAACGCCGCCCCCTCGTCGATCGCCGCCACACCCTCCCTGCTCCACGAATCCTGCGGCGGTACGGTCAGCCGCGCCACCGGCACGTATGGGCTCCTGTCCTCGGGCCAGATCACGCTGGCGTCCTCGATCGGCATGGTGTCGAGGTCGGTGCAGAGCTGGACGCGGAAGTCCCATTCGCCGCCGTGGCTGGCGAAGTGCCGCGACACCGCGCTCCGCAGCGCGTCCGGATCGCCCGGGTCGATCGGCGCATCGGTGAGCAGCGACAGGTCGAACACCGGGGTCGCGCTGAACTTGGCGATAAAGTCGCCGTACAGGATCGGCACCTGCGAATAGAAGGTCTCGCCCAGGATGTGGGTCTGCTTCTGGCCGCCCATGGTGGTCAGCGTCGGGCTCTTGCCGCCGAACGCTTCCAGCACGCTCTCGGCGGTCCGGTTGACCGCCGAGACCGCCTTCTTCAGCCCTTCCGCCTTGTCGGTGGTGGCGGCCATCATCTTGAGGTTGCCGAGGAACTTGGCCGCATTCGGTGCAGCGAACGCCGGCGCGTTGACCATGATGAAGTCCTGGGTGGTGTCGGCCTCGCTGCCCGGCAGGCGGGCGCCCTCGACGCCGACCACCTTCACCGCCAGGCCGCGCGGCGTGGACACGCTGTCGTCCAGGATGTCGCCGGGAAGGGTGGAGAAGCGCAGCGCGGCGCGGTAGCTGGCGGGCCTGGCGAACAGCCCTTGCGCATAGTCCGGCGGCAGGCGGTCCAGCACCTCGAACGTCCCGTGCACCACGCCGTGCGCCTTGGCGTGCACGGAGCGGATGGCGTGGCCGGAATGTTCGAACGTGGTCCGGCTGATCCGGGTCAGGGCGTCGATCAGGCCCTGGTTGGTGTCCGCCTCGTCCGCGGACGGGGTTTCCATCGAAGGGGTAAAGCGCAGCGGCGGGATGGGACGTCCGGTGGCAGCCGACATGTCAACTCCGTTCGGAAAACAGGAACACGCGCCACGGGACGGCCGTGGCACGACAACCTGAACGTGCGAGGCGGGCTTCCTTTGCATCGCGTCGGGGGATTTGGAAACGACGGGCGTCCAGATCCGGAGATTTGATCGTCCGCTTCGCGCGGGCCGAGGAGGCAGCCGGCCGGACCGTGGCCCCAGGACGCCAGCCGGCCCCCAGCAACGGGAAACGGCGCCGCCGCATCCCGAACCGGCATCGCGTTCCGGGCCCACCGGCGTGTTGTGGGTGGTCCGGCGCCATGGCAGTGTGAAGCGGTGGCCGCCCGGTCGGCGTGGACGGGAAGAACCGCGAAGCTGGACACCCTGCCTTTCCTTGTCGACCATCCGATCCAGTCGGACGCGGACGGGATGCGCCTGATCGTGCCAGGCCGCGCGCCGATCCCGCTGATAAGCGGCGCCGACCCGGTCCGCGGCTTCAACCCGGGCTGGCGGGCGGAGGTGCTGTTCACCCTGCTCGACCCGGCCTGGCTGCTGGTGCTGCGCCACGACGACGGCTCCGTCGCCTGCTGGCACGTGGAGCGCAGCGGCCTGCTCTGCCTGCCGCCGCAATCGCGTCCGGAGCCCGAGCGGCTCCTGCTCGCCGGCCGCCTGCAGGGGATCGGGTTGTGGCTGCGGCACGCGCCCGGCAGGCGGATCCGCGTCACGGTGCCGGACGCGGTGCGCGCCTACCTCGCCCTGCCGACCGCGGCGCAGCGCGAGCTCGACGCGCTGCTCGGCGCAGATCCGCTGGTCCCGGTGCTGCCCGACCCGGCGCTGCTGCGGCGCAGCCTCGAGGACCCGCCGCCGCCGCTGCTGGTCGCCGCGGTTCCCGACACCAGCGGCAGCCTGGTCGGCAATCCCGGCGCGATGATGCCGCTGGTGGCCGGGGAGGCGCTCGCGGAGCTGCTTCCCGGCTGGCGGATCGCCTCCGTCGAGGCCGCGTTCACGCCGCTGCTGGCGGTGATCCTGCGTCACCGCGACGGGCAGGAGGCGACCTGGTTCGTCGACCTGGACGGGCGCCTGGTGAGCCATGCCACCTCCCTGTTGCCGGCGCACTGGCAGCGCCACCTGGCGCGCCGAGTCGGCCCGCTGCTGTCGGCGCTCTGGAGCAGCCTGGCGCTCGGGGTGCCGGACGTCCGGCTGCCGGAGGACGAGGTGGCGCGGCTGCCGTCGGCGGACCTGGTCGAGCTGGTGCCGTTCCATCTGGAGGAAGCCGGCCATCCGGGCGACACCCGGGTCTGGACCCTCGACGCGCCGCCGCCGCCGGGAACGGCCTTCGTGGTTCCGACCGCGCAGGGCCTGCTCGCGCTGGACGCGGAGGCGGTGGCCCGCGCGCTGAGGCACAGCCTCCACGCCGAGATGGACAGGCTGCTGCGCGAGCAACGGATGGTCTGGCCGTCGCCCGCCGACGGCACCCCCGTGGAAAGCGACGGCTTCGCGTTCCTGCTCGACCAGAACTGCTTCGCCTACCGGTTCCGGCACGAGGCCATCGGCCTGGTGTTCCACGTCGTCTGCACCGGCACGTATTTCTACAACCACGCGCTCTACTTCCCGACCGCCGACCTGCTGGCGGCGCGCACGCCCGACCTTGCCGCCGCCTGCGGGCACTACGGCAGGGCGCGGGCCGCCCTGCTCGGCCACCTCCTGGCGCATCGCGACGTGCTCGGGGCCGGCGCCGGGTTGCCGCGCGATCCGGCGGTGCAGCACTTCTTCGGCTCCTGCGCGATCCATATCGGCCACTACGTCTGGCAGGACCTGGCCGGGCTCGCCTTCCTGCTGCGGCATGCCGGCGGGCACGGCCGCCTGCCGCAGCTGCAGATGTTCAGCAGCGACGTCATCCAGGCCTATTTCGGTCCGGAGGAGCGGATCTTCCCGGCGCTCGACGGCCGCATCACCCGGCACACGCACGGGTTCGACGCGCACATCCCCGCCTTCTACCGGTCCAACCAGCGCGTGATCCGCTACAACGCCATCAGCATCCCGCGCGAGCTCGGCCCGGCGGTGGTGGCGGCCGGGAACGCGGCGCCCTCGCTGCGCGACGACCGCCTTGCGGCCGACGCGGCGCGCGCGGCAGGCCCGGTGATCCTGTTCGGGATACGGGCTGGCAGCCGCACCCTGGACGACGCCGCCGACTTCGCGGCCGACCTTCTCCGCCATCTCCGGCGCAGCCTGCCGGGCTGCACGGTGGTGGTGGACGGGCTGAACGACCAGCACGACCGCGGCGGTGCCGTCCGTGACGACACGGACCCGGGCGGCGAGCTCGGCCAGGAGTTCGCGCTGGCGGCGGCGATCGCGGCCGCGGGCCGCGAGGCCGGGGTGCCGGTGGTCGACATCGTCAACCGCTCGGGGCTGTGCAGCGTGGTGTGGTGCTCGCGCGCCGACTGCTTCATTGCCCCGCTGGGTGCGGCGCTGTCGAAGTATCGCTGGATCTGCAACACGCCCGGGCTGGTGCTGTCGAGCCGCTGGAACCTCCAGCACCGCGCCGACCTGCACATCTATGACGCGCCGGCCGCCCTCGAAGGCAGCTCGGAGATGCTGTTCAACGGCATCGACGAGGTGCGGGACTGCACGCCGGAGCGCGACGCGGGCGGCTTCGACGGACGCGGCAACTTCGTGGTCTCGCGCCCGGCGATCTTCGAGCGCCTCGTCGGCCTCGTGCGCCGCCACGCCGGCGCCCGTTCCGGCGGACCATAGCCCACCGGCCCCGACCTCGGCCCCGGCACGATCCGGTTCCTGCCGGACGGCAGCAGCATCCCCGGCATCCGGCAGGCGGGCGCAATTCTTTTCGGCTGCGTATTGAGCCAACGTATCATGTCGCCACAGCCGGTCAATCCCGGTCGTCAGAGTGGAGATCCCATGACGCGTTTGCCATTCGTGCTCGCATTCGTTTCGATGTCAACCGCTGCGCTGCCACTTGCTGCGAAGGCCCAGCCGATCTTCAACCGTGCCGGCGACGTGTCCGCGCGCAACCTCAGCATCCAGAGCCTCAACGGCGCCGCCACCGTCGGCGGCACCAGCCTGTCCTCGATCGCCTCGCAGGCGGCCGCCGCGCTGCCGGCCTCGCAGCTCGCCGCGGCAACGCCGCTGCCCGCGCTGGCGCTCTCGTCGCGCTCGCTCGCCGCCCGGTTCTCCGAAAACCTGAACGTGCGCGACTACGGCGCCAAGTGCGACGGCAGCACCGATGACACCGCCGCCTTCAGGGTCGCCATCGCGGTCGCCACCGGCCAGCTGCCGGCCGGCGGCAGCGCCAGCCAGTTCGCCGGCACCGTCGGCGTCGGCGTCAACCGGAACGGCAGCGTCAGGATCGTGGTGCCGTCGGGAGCCTGCATGCTCAGCGCCACGCTGACCGCCACCACCCTGGCCAATTCCGGCTTCGCCCTGGTGGGCGAGGGCACCTCGCACACAGAGCTGGTCTGGACCTCCGCCGGCGACGGGCTCGACGTGACCTTCGCCGCCAATCCCAACGGCAACGACATCGTCCACAACGGCACCTATTCGGGCCAGGCGCTCTACATCAAGGGGATCAAGTTCTCCACCGCCTATTCCGGCGCCGGCAACACCGGCATTGCGCTCAACATCAAGGCCATCCCGCTGGTGCTGTCCAACGTGGCGCCGACGCAGGTGATCGAGGACGTGGCCTTCACCAACCGCGCCGGCTGGAGCGGCAGCACCCAGGCCTGGGCCGCAGGCCTGCGCTTCACCGATCCCGACTTCCTCTACATCAACCGCGCGATCGCCATCGACCTGCGCGAATCCAAGACCGCCGGGTTCCAGATCGTCAGCGACACGCCCGCGGGCGGCACCGGCCACGGCAACATCATCTGCCAGGACTGCACCTCCTACGGCGGCAGCGCCTTCTTCGACATCAGCGGTCGCGCGATCCAGGCGGTGTGGCTGGAGCGCCCGTTCTGGGTCGAGGTGGCGACCGGCATCACTTGGCTGTCCGGCGTGGGCCAGGTGAACGGCTCGCTGTCGATCCACGCAGCGTCCGGCGGCGCCTCGGTCGCCAACGTGCACGTGTCCAACATCGGCACCGTGTTCAGCCAGGGCAACTTCTACTACCCGAACACCAACGTTCCCGGCACCAACTGGTACGGCGAGTGGCTGGACGGGGTCGACTGGGTGAACGTCAGCGGCGACACCATCACCGCGCCGGCCGCCGGCTACCAAGGCAGCGGCGCCAACACCTTCAACGCCTACGGCCTGATCCTCAACCAGGGCTCCGGCGGCTCCGGGGTGTATGACGGGCTGCCTTCCATCGTCGGCAACGTGTCCGTCGCAGGCTCCGACTACGGATTCTCCGCCCAGGGCCCCAACGTGCTGGTCGACAACGACGTGTGCGCGCCCAACACCAGCAACAACCGCAGCACCAGCTGCTTCCAGAACACCTATGCCGGCGCCGACGTGCGCTTCAACCCGCACTTCGAGAACATCGTCACCACCGACAACGTCCTCTACGCCGATGCCGGCCACGACAGCGTCATCCACGGCTCCTACGGCCAGTACTTCGCCGCCGGCTTCGAGCTCGGCATGCCGGGCGTCACCATCCCGGGCGTCGGCCCCGGCTTCGCCGGCACCATCGACTTCCACAGCACCGCCTCCGCCAACGGCACCTTTCTCGGCCTGACCGACTACGACTGCCGCCTCGGCAGCTCCGGCGGCACGCTGGGCGTGATGGGCCAGGGCACCCTGAACCTGACCTGCAAGGGCGGTCTGGTGAGCAGCGGCGGCATCGTCGACAGCTCGCCGGTCCCGGTCGGCGTCACCGCCGGCGCCACGGTCACCGGCACCGACAACACCGGCGGCCAGATCCTGGTCTGCGCCTCGACCTCCACCACGCTCGCGACCCTCACGGTGGTGCTGCCGGCCAACCCGCGGCCGAAGCAGACCTTCCACCTGGCGTCCGAATGCACCGTCACGGCGCTCACCTTGAACGGCGGCACCTCCACCTCCGGCATCGCCGCCACGGTGCTGGGCGCGCCGTCCAGCATCACCTCCACCACCCCGGTCACCTTCGTCTTCGACAACGACCGCAGCCTCTGGACCCGCTGGTAGGCGGCCCGGCCGCGGCCCGGGGAGGGACCCCCCGCCCCGGGCCGGGCCCGGGGGGCGCGCGCCCGCGGGCGGGCCCGGGGGTCCCCCCCGCGGGCCGCGGACCGGCCGGCGGCGACGCGAACGACAACCGGGGGACGGCGTTGCCACCGGGCGCTGCCGGAACAGGATCCCCTCCATGCCATCCCCGACCAGGACTTCCAGGACATTTCCCGGCTGGGCGCGCGGATCGCCAACCTCCGCACGGACGGCGGCACCGCGCTGGGCCTGGAAACCCCGGACGGCATGCTCGACGTCGGCGCCACCGCCCGCGCGCTCGGCCTGCCGGCACCGCTGGACGTCGATGACCTGCTGCAGAACGGGCTTGGGCTCCAGCTCCGCGCCGTGCGCGACGCCGCGCTCCACGATCCCGCCCGCGCGGCGCTGATCGCGGCGGCGGAAATCCGCTTCGCCCCGCTGGTGACCCGTCCGGGTAAGATCATCTGCGTCGGCTTCAACTACCGCGAGCACGCGGCCGAGACCGGCACCCCGGTGCCGAAGCAGCCGCCGCTGTTCGCCAAGTTCCCCAACGCGCTGAACCACCACGACGGCACGGTCGTCCTGCCCACCGCGATCGATGACCGGTTCGACTTCGAGACCGAGCTGGTGGTGGTGATCGGGCGCCGGTGCCGGGACGTGGCGGAAGCGGACGCGCTCGACCACGTCGCCGGCTACGCCACCGGCAACGACGTCAGCGCGCGCGGCATGCAGATGGCGACCACGCAGTTCCTCGCCGGCAAGACCTCCGACGGGTTCGCGCCGGTCGGCCCCTGGCTCGTCACCCGCGACCGCGTTCCGCACCCGAATGCCCTGCGCCTGCAGACCCGCGTCAACGGCGAGCTCCGGCAGGACTGGACCACCGCCGACATGATCTTCGACTGCCGCGCCCTGATCGCGTTCTGCTCCCGCATCATGACCCTGTTCCCGGGCGACATCCTGTTCACCGGCACGCCGCAGGGGGTGATCCTCGGCGAAAAGGCGCCGCCGGAGCAGCGGCGCTGGCTCAGGGCCGGCGACGAGGTCGTGTCCAGCCTCGAAGGCCTGGGCGAGCTTCGCGTCCGGCTGGCCTGACCCGGCGCCCGATCCCGTCCCGCACACGCCGACGTGCGGCGCCACCGGCCTGATGCCGGGCACTTCCGGCCCGCTCCGGGCGTTGCACCCCGCCACCCGCGGAAACGCGCCGATCGGACCGGTGGCGGAGCAGGAGCTTGTTCATGACGTCATCGAAGCACCCGAAGACCCCGCCGGCAGGACCGGACGATCTCGGCGCGGACACCCCGCGCCCGCCGGACGACCTCGGGCGCAACCCCGGCATCGGCGCGTCCAAGGGCGCGTTCGCCCGCACCGGCGAGGATCCCGAAACGATCGAGGGCGAGAACACCACCGAAGGCGACGTGGCGAGCGACGTCGACAGGAGCGGCGGCCTCAACCCGAACCGGCTGGGCCGCACCAACAAGTAGCCGGTCCGGCGGATGGCCGCGTCACTGGTGCGGCGAGGGCGGGTTCCCCGGCCCGTTGAGCGGCGCGCCGACCGCCCGGTTGGTCGTCTGCATCGCTCCCGTGTCGATGTCCCCGATGGTGCCGCAGCCGGCAAGGCCGAGCAGCAGCGCTGCGGCGAGGAAGGAACGGACGCGGGCTGTCATCTGCAACACTCCTGTCGGATTGGGACCGGTTGCCGAACGCCGCCGCTGCCGCCGCGGTTGCCGCGGTGAGCCGACCGCTCCGATCGCCGCCTGCGGAACGCGACCGGCGCGGCGCCCGTCCGGCCGGGAACCTGCGGCAGCGGACGGTCGGGCAATCCTCCCGCGCGTCCGGCCGTCCGCCGCCCGGACGCGCGGGCGTGCAGGCCCGTCCGCGGGCACGCGGATGAGCGACCGGACGCTTGTGGCGGTCGACACCGCACACGGCCTCCCGCGCTGGCTGGGCCTGCTCCTGGCGACCGCGTGCGGCCTGATCGTCGCCAACATCTACTACGCCCAGCCCCTGATCGGCCCGATCGCCGCGGCGATCGGCCTCGCCCCTGGTTCGGCCGGGCTGATCGTCACCATGAGCCAGGTCGGCTACGGCCTCGGCCTGCTGCTCGTGGTGCCGCTGGGCGACCTCCTCGAGACCAGACGCCTGGTGCTGGCGGCGCTGCTTGTCGCCATCCTCGCGCTGCTGGCCGCGGCGATGTCCAACGCGGCGGCGCCGTTCCTGCTGGCCTCGCTGTTCATCGGCATCGGCTCGGTCACGGTGCAGGTGCTGGTGCCCTACGCGGCGCACCTGGCGCCCGAGGCGACGCGCGGCCGCGCCGTCGGCAACGTCATGAGCGGGCTCATGCTGGGCATCATGCTGTCCCGCCCGGTGTCGAGCGTGCTCGACGACCTGCTGGGCTGGCACGCCGTGTTCGCGCTTTCGGCCGCGGTCATGGCCGCCCTCGGGCTGGTGCTGCGCCTGGCTCTGCCGCCCCGCCATCCGCCGCCCGGGCTGTCCTACCCGGCCCTGCTCGCCTCCATGGCCACCCTGGTCCGCCGCACGCCGCTGCTGCGCCGGCGCGCCACCTACCACGCCTGCCTGTTCGGCGCCTTCAGCGTGTTCTGGACCACCGTGCCGCTGCTCCTGGCCCGCTCCTTCCACCTGTCGCAGAGCGGCATCGCCGTGTTCGCCCTGGTCGGCGTCGGCGGCGCGGTGTCGGCCCCCTTGGCCGGCCATGCCGCCGACCGCGGCTGGATCCGGTCCGGAACCGTGCTCTCCATGCTGGGCGTGGCTCTCGCTTTTGCCGCCATGCCGATGGAGGAACGGCTCGGCTTCCGCGCCGGCCTGGTCCTGCTCGGCGCCTGCGCGGTGCTGCTCGACTTCGCCGTCACCGCCCACCTGGTGTTCGGCCAGCGCGCGCTGTTCGCCCTCGGTCCCGCCACGCGCAGCCGCCTCAACGGCCTTTACATGGCCACCTTCTTCTGCGGCGGCGCCGCCAGCTCCGCCGCAGGCGCCTGGGCCTTCGCGCATGGCGGCTGGACCCTTTCCTGCCGCCTCGGCCTCGCCCTGCCGCTCCTGGCGCTGTGCTGGGTCCCGACCGAGCGCCGGGATCGCGGCTAGGTGTTCAGCCCCGACCCGTCGTTGTCCCAGAGCGGCTCCGGCGTCGCGTGGACGTCGCTGCCGAAGCGCTGACACTGCGCCGCGGCCGCCTGCTGTCGCTGGAGGGGAGGCATGTGGTCCGGCGCTGCCGTGGACGTGGCGGAGCTGGCCGCCGCTGTTCTCGGAGACCGACGGAGCGCCGCCGGAGCCGGGCCGGCGCCCGTGTCGACACCGCTCCGCCAGGCGGCCTGTCCGCGGGATCGACACCCCGCCGGTTCCGGTCTACCGCACTCGCCGACCCGACCGGAAGGATGGCCGACCCTCATGGACGACGACCCCCGCTTCGAGCTGTTCGCATACTGGCGCACCTCCGCGACCTATCGCGTCCGGGTGGCGCTCAACCTCAAGGGGCTGGCCGCGTCCGAGCGCATCGTGAACCTGGACGCGGGAGAACAGCGCAGCGACGCGTTCCTTCGGATCAACCCGCTTGGCGCCATCCCGGCCCTGATCGACCGCGACGCCGCCGACGAGCCGCCGATCACCCAGTCCCTCGCCATCCTGGAGTTCCTGGAAGAGGTGCATCCCGCCGTGCCGCTCCTGCCGTCCACGCCGCACGGCCGGGCCCGGGTGCGCTCGCTGGCCTCCATGCTGGTGGCCGACACCCACCCGCTGATCGTGCCGCGCGTGGTGAAGTACCTCACCGAGACCGCGCAGTTCGACGCGGATGCCATCCGGGCTTGGCGCGTGAACTGGCTCACCACCGGCCTGCAGGCGTTCGAGCGGCGCCTCGCACGCGACGCCGCGACCGGGGCGTTCTGCCACGGCGACGACATCACCATCGCCGACATCTGCCTGGCGAGCATCAGGATCGTGCTGCCGATCTTCGGCATCGAGGTGCCGGACACCCCCACGGTGGACCGGATCTTCGCCGCCTGCGAGGCCCACCCCGCGTTCGCCCGCGCCGCTCCGCTGCGGCAGGTCGGCGCGCCGTCCTAGAGCATCACCGGATCAGGTGTGGTCACCTGATCGGTGAAGATGCTCAACAAAACAAAGAGCTGGACCGTGACCGGTGAACGAACGTGAACCGGTTGCGGTCTAGGAGGCGACGTCCTCCTGCGACGGCGCCCGCCGCGTTGGTGCGGCCCGGTGCCGATCAGGGCGCCGGCGCGGTGGTGGTCCCCATGCCCTGGAACAGCAGGTACAGCACCACGATGATCAGCAGGATCGGCACCAGTCCCAGCCCGTTGAACCCGGTGCCGCGAGAGCCGCCGTACCAGCCGGACCGGTAGCCGTATCCGCCTCCGCCGAGCGCCAGCACGAGGAGGACGATGATGAGGATGGTCAGCATGGAGCGGCTCCTATCGGATGTGCAGGTCCAACGCGCGACCGGCGCACGCGTTCGCCTGCGCAACGTTTATCCGGTCCGGCTGCCACGACGGCGCGCCTTCAGAACCGTCCGGTGACGCTGACGAACAGCGAGCGGCCAGAACAGCGGCGTCGCCTCGGCCACGGTGTAGCCGGCGAGGCCGTCGACCTTCCGGCTGTCGAGCAGGTTGAAGACCTGCACCTTGAGCGCGACCGGCGCCGCCTCGCCGGGCCGCAGCGCGGTGCCGGCCGACAGGTCGAGCTGGTTGCACGGCGCGATCCACTGCGTGCCGCCGACGTCGCCGAACGAGCCTCCGGTCCAGCGATCCACCAGCGACGCATCCATCCGGCCCCGCCTGACGATCAGCCCGGCGCCCGGCGTCACCGCTTGTCCGAGCGGCACCAGCAGCTTGCCGAACAGCGTGCCGCGGCGCTGCGCCGCCCCGTCGAGCGCGCCGTCGCTTTGCACCGCTTCCGCGTCCAGCACCCCCGACGCCCCGCCGGACAGACCGCCCGTTCCGGGATCGAGCAGCAGCCCGCCGGACCGGGTGTCGAACGAGCCGACCGACCCCGTCGGCGACGCCGTGCCAACGGCGGACGGGCCGATCGAGCGCAGCGCCACGGTGCCGCCGAAGGTCGCGTCGCCGATCGTCGTGGCGTCGCCCGGCCCGCGGTCCACCGACACGCCCGCGAGGTCGCGGAGCGTGACGTAGGCCGAGCTGTGATGGGTGAAATCGTCGCTGTCGGCGAACGGGATGCCGTCAAAGGTGACGTCGTACTGTCCGTCGGCGAAGCCGCGTATCGTCAGCACCTGCGCCTCGCCGAGTCCGGGACCGTTCGGCGACACGTCCAGCACCGACGGCGTCAGCCGCAGGGCGTCGTCGTAGTTGCCGGTCGGCGCCACGCTGCGCTCCAGCGC
>CAXTOD010000016.1:11132-19426 GCA_964245705.1 uncultured Acetobacteraceae bacterium | reverse complement strand
TCCGGCGGCGGCGCAGCGGCCGGAGGCTTCGACGACAGCGCCCGCATCACCTCGGCGACGCTCCGCGCGGCCGCCGGACGCGGCGTCCGCGCACCGCCGGCGCCCCGCGCCGCCTCGCGCACCGGCGGGTAGACCTCCAGCACGCGCTCCTGCCCGGACGGGTCGACCGCAACCACCGTCACCATTCCGTCCAGCAGCTCGCCGAGGCCGGCGAGGCCGGACGAATCCAGGGAGAAGGCGAGGTCGAGGCCCGCATCGGCCAGCACGTCGAGGCGCGGGCCCGCCGGCCGCACCTGCGACAGCACCGCCGCGCCGCGGCGCAGCTCGATCCGCAGGCCGCCCATGTAGGTGCCCTCGTGGCGCCGGCTGACCCAGCCGCCGATCCGCCCGGACCCGAGCTGGTCGATCACGCCGACGATCTGCGTGACGGGTTCGTCAAGCATGGCGGCTCAGCGACCGACTGCCAGGTCCGGACAAGGCCGCCTCCCCTGTCCGCTCATTGCGCAGCGTGCCTCGGATGCGTCTCGGCGGTGACGTCGGCCAGGATCTCAGCCAGCAGGTCCAGGTAGGCGGCTCGGCTGTTCTCCGCCTCGATGCGGCGCAGGGCCTCGGCGCGCACCTCGGTCCAGCGGGTCTCGTCGGTGTAGAGCGCCACCACCTGGTCGGCAAAGGCGGCCGGGTCGCCGGTGCCGCCGGACAGGATGGCGGTGTTGTCGGTCCAGCCCACCTGGCGGCACAGCAGCTCGGTGGCGACGATCGGCAGGCCGTGCGCCGCCGCCTCGTGCACCTTGAACGGGATGCCGCCGGCGAACCGGGTGGGGGCCACGAACACCCGGTGCGCGTCATACAGCTCCGCCAGCTCGCCGACCGGCCCGAGCAGGTCGACCCGGCGGTGGCGGCCGAGCGGCGACATGTCGACCCGGCGGTCGACGTAGCCGGCGATCGAGACCCGCACCTCGGGCGGCAGGCGGTCGTCGAGCAGCGGCAGCACCTCCTTCACGAACCAGGACAGGCTGTCGTAGTTCGGGCTCGCCGTTTCGTGCACCGCACCCAGGAACAGCAGGCCGCTGCGCTCGCGCCAGGAGGCCGGCGTCGGCACCGGCTCCTTCAGGTGGCCGAGCACCGACACCTTGCCGTGGCCGGTCAGGCGGACCAGGGCGGCGTCGCGCTCGTTCACGGCGACGATCTTCTGGCAGAAATAGGCGCAGGCGAGCTCGCGGCGCAGCATGGTTTCCAGGTCGTGCTCGAGGGTGCGCCCGAGCACGCGGGCCTGCTCCAGCAGGCGGGGGGCGGAGATCGCCTCGGTGTCGAGCACCACGCTGTGGTCGGGCAGCGCCGAGGACGCGTCGGACAGGATCGGCAGCAGGCGCTGCAGGTTGTGGGTGCGGCCGATCCAGACGATGTCGTAGTAGCCGCTGCGCTCGGCGATGAACTGCGCCAGCTGCTCCTGGCCGCGGTCGTACAGCACCTCCACCGTGTCGGGGAAGTCGCCCAGCATGTCGAGCAGGCTCGCGGTGGCGGGATACACGGGATACACGCTGACCTGGTAGCCGAGCGACGCCATGGCGTGCACGATGTCGTTGGAGCGCACGTAGCCGGAGCCGAGGTCGCGCATCGGGATGCGGTCCTCGATGAACAGGATGCGGCCGCGGCCTGCGCGCGGGCTGCGGGCGAACAGGGCGTTGCGCGGGTGCTGCGGGTGCTTGTAGCGCAGCCAGTCCAGGTGCTTCTCGACGAACATCCTGTGGTTGCGGGCGATCATGCGGGCCGAGCGCGCGGAGCTCGCGGAGCCGAACTCGACGTGCTGCACCACCACCGACGGGTCGTAGACCACCCGGTAGCCGCCCTTGCGGAGCCGGACGCACAGGTCGGTCTCCTCGTAGTAGGCCGGGCGGAAGTCGTCGTCGAAGCCGCCCAGCGCCTTGAGGCAGGACGCGCGCACCAGCAGGAAGGCGCCGGAACAGAAGTCGACGTCGCGCACGAAGTTGGCTTCCGGGCAGGCCGGGTCGGCGTCGCGCAGGTAGCCGGCGGTGGAGCCGTCGCGCCAGATGATCGAGCCCGCCTCCTGCAGCAAACCGTTGGTGCGGACCACCTTGGCGCCGACCGCGCCGATCCGGGGGTCGGAGTGCAGCCGTGCCAGCGCCAGCTCGATCGACTTGATGCCGAGCGTCAGGTCGTTGTTCAGGTAGAGCACCGCCGGCGCCGTCGCGTGTGCCAGGCCCGCGTTGCAGGCGGCGACGAAGCCCACGTTGTGGGCGAAGCGGAGGATGCGCGCGCCGGCGAGGTAGCGGCCGATGTGGCGGGTCTCGTCGCGCGAGCCGGAGTCGACCAGGATCAGCTCGATCGGGCCGGCATGCACCGCGCGCAGGGACGACAGCGCGGTCATGGTCAGCGAGAACTTGTTGTGCAGCACCACGATGACGCTGAGTGCCGGGACGCCGGGTGCTGGCGCGCCGTGCACGGTGAAGTCGAGCCTCGAGCGCGCGAACTGCGGCAGCATGGTCTCGGCCATGCGCGCGAACAGCTGCCTGCTCTGCGCCTCGGCGACCGGCGCCGGGTCGCCCGCCTCGTCCGCCGCCTGGCGCTGCGCCAGCCAGTGGGTGAACGCGTTCTCGTGCTCGCCGCGCTCGATCGCCGCCTGCACCGCGGTCGAGCGGTAGTGCGCCACCAGGTCGACCTCGGCATGCGGCCGGCGGCGTTCGGCGGCGCCGAACTTGACGAAGTGCTCGTAAGTGCTGCGGAAGGCGCCCTTGTCCACCGCCGCCAGCACGTCCGGGTAGGTGGCGCCGTAGAACTGCTCGGAGAACCATTGCAGGCCGGCATAGCGCTGCGCGCTGCGGTGGCACAGGAAGTGGTGCAGCGCGCAGCTCCAGCCCGCCGCGATCTCCTCGCCCAGCTCCGGGTAGGTCTGCAGATACCAGGGGGGATCGAAATACCACGACAGCCGCGCGGTGCTGCCGGCCCGGCAGTTGTCGAGCAGGAAGCGGATGAACGGGCCGCCGGCCTGGCCGCGCACCTCGTCGCTCTCGTCGGCGTTCTCGGCATACATCAGGGGATCGAAGAAGCGGTGGCCGGTGCGCAGCTCGGCGCTGCCCACCGCCAGGTAGTGGTCGTAGCCGTTGACGAACTGCCCCCGCTGCAGCACGCCCTGGGTGACGTCGCGGTTGCACGCGAAGTAGTAGCGCTCGTCGAACAGCCAGTGCGGCGAGCGGTCGCGGTGGCCGTCGCGGATGTAGTGCTCGAAGCCAGACCGCGCCCCGCCCGCCGCCACGTGCGCGGCGACGTCCGGATAGGTCGCCAGATACCACGCCTCGTCGAACACCATGTTCGGCGAGTGCCCCAGACGGCAGCCCTGCCGCCAGTAGAACGCTTCCAGGTCGTCGGAACTGCCAACACCGTGCTCGGCCAGGGAGTCCTTGTAGCGGGCCGCGTATCGGACGGCGTCGAACCGGCGCCAGCGCGGTTGATGCGGCGACGGCTCGGGCTGCAGCTTCGCTGCGTCCTCAGGCGGTGCCGAGCGTTCAAACGCAGCGAGATCGGTCTGGAGGTCCATGTGCCTGCCGTTCATTCCGCGGAACGTCGCCGCCGCTGCGTCGAAATCATCAAAAACACGGTAGGTCGACATTAATCGACTGCAGATGGCCGGTGCAAGCGACCTGCTTCAGCAAACGACAACGAAACGAACATCTACGCGACCGGCGTCCCGTCGGACGAGCGTGTTCTGTTTTTTGCGTCTTCACGACTGCAGGAAAGCCAGCTGACATGTCAGGCCCGGCCCTGGAGGATCAGAATCCGGACAGGACTCGGCCGGCGCGCGTCCGGCGCAGTCAAGCCTTTACTGGATTGTAACGATCCGACGGTCGGCGGGGGCGGAGCTAGAGGATGTCCAGGGCGAGTGTGACGGCGAACTGGCTGAAGAAGGGGATGCCGAACCACAGCCCGTCCCGGCTCTCGGCGGGGTCGTGACGGTAGTAGAACTCGGGAACCTCGCCCTCGACCTCGTGGCAGAACGGAACGCGGCGATGGCTCTGGCCGTGCTGGATCACCACGTTGCGGGTGATCCGCTCGCGCATGCCGGAGGTGGCCGACACGCAGCGCAGCCGGAACACCCGGCTGCCCGGCGGCGCCAGCGCCTGCAGGTACAGGTAGCCTTCCAGCACCGGCTCGGCCGCCTCCGCGGCTCCCGCGGTGCCGCCCGCCAGCGACGCGCTGAGCTCGATGGTGGCGCTGTCCGCCTCGCTGATCTCCAGGCTCAGCCGCACGCTGTGCCGGGTGTTCTCGGTGTACAGGTAGAAGGGCTTCAGGTCCCGTCCGGCTTCCAGCTCGACCGGCAACGGGATCATCTCGCGCTGCACCGGAACCGTGTGGATCAGCGCGACCCGGCGCCGGTCGGGCGGGGTCGCGTCGGTCCACCAGCCGGCCGTCATGGGGGCGAAGGCTTCGCGTCCCGCCATGACGCGCGCCACCTGCTCCAGGATCATCCGGTGCGCGAACCGGATGGGTGCCGGCTGGCTCTGGAAGTCCCCGGCCACCTGTCCCAGCAGGTCCTGGATCCAGCGGTTGGAGACCGCCGCGGTGGCAAGGTCGTTCGGGTCGCGCTCGAACCACTTGAGGATGCAGATCTCGTCCGGGAACAGGCTGGGCATGTCCAGGATGTCGGCGAGGACCACCTTGCCCTGGTACGACCTGGCCCAGAAGATGTGGCAGATGTAGGTGAAGTGGCCGGACCCGAACTCCTTGATCAGCGTCGCCGGGAGGATCTCCTCCATCGGGAACGCCATCTCCGGCTCGATCGTCTCGCCGAGCTCGAGGATCTGCCCGAAGCGCTGGTGCAGCACCGCCCAGTCGTTGCGGGCGGCGAACAGCCCCTCGATCTGGTTCTGCGACACGTGGGTCAGGCCCCACACGTTCTTGAGGAAGGCGATGAAGCGCGGGTTGCGCTTGACCTTCACCCACCACCAGACCTCCATCAGGTTGTCGAGGTCGTTGGTCGTCGTCGTCGGCTTGACCTTCAGCTTTTCCAGCGCTGCCGGCAGGTTGAACGGCCGTGCGAACAGGCTGTTGGAGGCGAGCGGGCAGAAGAAGTCGAACGTGCCCAGCTTCTGCGTCGCGTGCTCGAAGGATTCGAGGTGGCCCGAAAGCAGGGTGTGGCCGAACTTCCTGCGCTGCACCTCGCCCGAGAACACCAGGACCCGCTCGCTTTCCTCCGCGTCCCGGCACGGGATCTGCCGGCCGGAGGGCAGGTTGATCACCAGGACCGCGCCGTCTCCGGTGTTGTTGAGGAAGTTCCGGACGTACGACGCCAGGAACGCTTCCGACTCGTTGAAGAGCGCGGAGAACACCACCGTTCCGGCAGCACGATCCATCCCGTCCACGTCCCGCTCCTGCCCGTCACAGCCCCTGGGGCCGACAGATAGCAGAGATGCCATCCCCTTAAAACGGCACCGGCCGGTCCGCGGCTGGGAGGAGGGGGAGCAGGGCCAGGAAGCAAGGCCGGAACACCGTGCCGGCGGCGTGCCCGGGCGGGGGGTCCCGGCCTCCCGCTACAGGAAGCGCGCCGTCAGCCCGTCGAGGATCGCGGTGCTGTGCGAGCCGACCTTGCGCACGAAGCAGTAGTCGCGCGGGATCGCGTCGAGCTCGTCCATCCGCCGGAACACGTAGGGCCTGGGGTCCTTCGACCACTCGACGTAGACGATGCCCTGGCGGACGCCCGACCGGTCGACCAGATTGCCCACCGCAGTCTGG
The DNA here is from genome assembly GCA_964245705.1 of uncultured Acetobacteraceae bacterium. Taxonomy (GTDB): domain Bacteria; phylum Pseudomonadota; class Alphaproteobacteria; order Acetobacterales; family Acetobacteraceae; genus Lichenicola. The sequence continues at coordinate 13,681 of CAXTOD010000016.1, read as the reverse complement.
AACAGGATCTCGTCGGGAACGGCCGAGTACTTGAACGAGGCGAACAGGTGCTCGTCCTGTTCCAGCGCTTCCAGCACCGTCGTCATGCTGGTCGCGGTCAGCGACCACCATTGCGACCCGTAATAGATGTCCAGCTGCTTCTTGCCGCGGTCCTTCAGCTGCTGGATCGAGGCCATCTCGGTCAGGAACCTGTCGTCGACGGTGGCGCTCTCGATCTGCCGGCCGAGCAGGGAGCTCACCGGATGGTCGAAGTGGTAGAAGTTGGAATAGCGGCTCATGAAGGGATCGCCTGGCTCCAGCTTCCGGATCATGACCCGGTCGAGCCCCTCCCCCAGGACCTGCAGCAGCCGCTCCCGGGGCACGACCGGGAAGGTGTCGTCGGAGACCAGGGTGAACCGGTCGTACTGCCCTTCCGCCATGGCCGCGAAGATCAGGGCGAGCTCCGCCTCGATCATCGAGAACCCGGCCCAGAAGATGTCGATCCTCCGGTAGATCAGGCGGCAATGGCGGGCGGCATCACCCAGGCGGGCCAGGTAGGAGGCGGTGTCGGCCTTCTTGTCCAGGTGCACGAAGACGTCGAAGCCGGCGGCCTTGTAGAGCGGGATCGCGCGTCGCAGCACCTCGGGCTCGCGGTAGGCCAGAACCAGAAGAGCGAGACGCATCGACCATTTTCCGCAGGCTTTGAACGTCCTAGCTTGCGATCATCCGATGGGTTGTCAAGCTGGCCTCAGGTCGCCGCGACGAAGTCCAGCACGTCCGGCTGCGTGTACTTCCTGACCGAGTGCAGGTAGACCGTGCGGTTCTTGCCATAGGAATTGTCATAGAAGGTACAGGGCTTCTCCAGCAGGGAGGCGGCGATGCCGACGTGCAGCCGGTCGCTGAGGACGTGGCCGGACCGCCGGATCGCCTCGAAGAAGCACCAGACCGCCTTGTGCGAGTTCTCCGGCCAGGTGCCCAACTCGAAGATCCTGGAGATGTCGAGGTTGCCGTCCGGCACCGTCATGTGCGCCGCCTTCTCGCCGTCGGTGCGGAAGAACGGCCGAACGGTTTCCCGGTCTTCGGGATCGAACTCGCCGCCCGCACGGGTGACCAGCGACTTGAACAGGCCGGGCGTGTCGGTATAGCGGGCGGTGTCGCGGTAGAACTGCTCGACGTCGATGTGCACCGCCATGTCGTGGTCGAGATGGACCTCGCGGGTCCCGGCGTGGCGCTGCACGTGGATGTAGCTTTCCGGATCGCGGCAGAAGATGGTCGCCCGCGCGTCCATCCGGGCCAGCAGGTCCTCGTTGCCGCGTATGGTGTGCGGCAGGATGATCAGGCGGTTGCAGCGGTCGAGGAACTGGCCTTCGAGCGCGTCGCGCAGCTCACGGTAGAGCGGGGTCAGGTTGGCGCCGCCGCCCAGCATGACCGTGCGCCCGGTCACGTCGGCCTGCAGGTTGATCGGCTTGAAGGTGACGCCGGCCCGGGCAAGGGCCTGGTAGACGCCGACCTGGATCACGCAGTCGCCGCCGTTGCCGGGGGTCGGGTAGTACAGGATCTCCTCGCCGCGGAGCGTCTGGAGGAAGGAGGCCAGCGCGGTGGTCAGGCGGGCACGGTCGGGCGGGATCGATGACGGGGGCGCGGCCTCGGCGGGGGCATCGCGCAGGACCTTGAGGGCCTTGGTGGCGATCGGGAAGTGCTGGTCGATGCTCGTCGCGGATTCCGGACCGTAGTCTTCTGCCAGACGGGAAAGGTGCGTGACGGACACAGGCAAACTCCGGAACCATTCGTTTGAACGTGTTTCAACCGTAATGAGCTTCGGACATCATTTTTGCAAGAATTTAATTTTATATTAACGCCACGTCGTTTGGCACGGATCCCAAAATCCTTTCCAGGTTTGGAACGAGTCTCCTGCGTCGAGGCGCAACCGGCTTCAGGCGATCCGCGCCCTCAGCAGGTCGTGCACGTGGACCAAGCCGACCGGCCGGCGTCCCGACACCACGAACATGCAGGTGATCCGCGAGTCGTTCATCTGCGCCAGCACGCGGGCGGCCAGGGCGTCGGCGCCCACCGTCTGCGGGCGGCGCCCCATCGCCTCCAGGATCGGGCGGTCGCGGAAGCCGCTCTGGAACGCCCGGCGCACGTCGCCGTCGGTCAGCACGCCGACCAGGTCGCCGGCGTCGTCGACCACGCCGGCGATGCCGAAGCGCTTGGAGGTCATCTCCACGATCCCTTCCGACAGCGTGGCGCCGGCCGGCACGATCGGCATCTCCTCGCCCACGTGCATCAGCCGGCCGACCGCCATCAGGCGCGTGCCCAGCTTGCCGCCGGGATGGTACCGGTTGAAATCGGTGGCGGTGAAGCCGCGCCGCTCCAGCAGCAGGATCGCCAGCGCGTCGCCCACCGCCAGCTGCATGGTGGTCGAGGTGGTGGGCGCCAAACCGTTCGGGCAGGCTTCCTGCGCGTCGGGGAGGAACAGGCCGACATCGGCGGCCCGGCCCAGCGCGCTGTCCGGACACGCGGTGACGGCGACCAGCGGCATGTTGAAGCGGCGGGTGTACTCCACGATG
>CAXTOD010000016.1:0-11122 GCA_964245705.1 uncultured Acetobacteraceae bacterium | reverse complement strand
AAGCTCCGGCGTCTCGCCGGACCAGGACATCGCCAGCACCACGTCGCCGTCGCGCAGCGCGCCGAGGTCGCCGTGGCTGGCCTCGGCCGGGTGGACGTAGTGGCTGGGCGTGCCGGTGGAGGCCAGCGTCGCCGCCACCTTCCTGCCGACATGGCCGGACTTGCCCATGCCGGTGACGACCACGCTGCCGCCGGCGCGCTCGATGAGGTCGGCGGCGCGCGCGAACGCGTCCGCAAGCCCGTGCGCCAGGGCGTGCCGGATCGACTGCAGGCCGCCGCGCTCGATCTCGATGGTGCGCGACACGCTGTCGGCGGCGGCGGCGGCGGCGTCCGGGTCGCCGCCCTGCTTCGGCCGGCCGGCCGCCAGCGGCGCGGGAACGGGCGCCATCACCCGCTTCCCATCAGGGCGCGCGCGCGCAGGAGGTCGTCCGGCGTGTCGACCCCGAGCGGCACGTCGTCGACCAGCATTGCGTCGATCCGCATGCCCGCTTCCAGCGCGCGCAGCTGCTCCAGGCGCTCGCGCCGTTCCAGCGTCGAGGGCGGCAGCGCCACGAAGCGCTCGAACGCCGCCCGCCGCCACGCGTACAGGCCGATGTGGTGGTAGAGCGGGCCTTCGCCCCAGGGTGCCCGGGCGCGGGTGAAGTAGAGGGCGCGGAACCGTCTGCCGCCACCGAGCGGGCTGCCGACCATCTTGACCACGCTGTCGGTTGCCGCCTCCCCCGGCGTGGCGGGTGCGACCGCGGTGCCCACCGCCACCTCCGCGTCCTCCAGCAGGGCGGCGGCGGCGCGGCTCACGGATGGCGCCACCGTGGGCAGGTCGCCCTGGAGGTTGACCACCACGTCGTGCCGGCGGTCCGGGTCCACCAGCAGCAGCGCCTCGGCGATGCGGTCGGTGCCGGACGGGTGGTCGGTCCGGGTCAGCACCGCTGATCCGCCCGCTTCCCGCACCGCGTCGGCGACGGACGGGTGGTCGGTCGCCACCAGCACCGGTCCGAGCCCGGTTTCCATGGCGCGGCGCCACACGTGCACCACCATCGGCAGGCCGGCGATCGGGGCCAGCGGCTTGCCCGGCAGGCGGGTGGAGCCGAGCCTGGCCGGCACGACGACGATCGGGTTCATCGGGCCCGACCCGCCGCGCCGCCTGCCTCAGCCCGGCGCATCCGGCGATCCTGCCCGGTCCGGCAGTCCCTTGGTCAGGCGGTCGTAGCGCTGCAGGCCGGCGACCAGGGGCTCGAAGTCGCGTAGCGCGATCATGTTCGGGCCGTCGGAGGGGGCATGGTCCGGATCGGGATGGGTCTCGATGAACACCCCCGCCACGCCCACCGCGACAGCGGCGCGGGCCAGCACCGGGACGAACTCGCGCTGCCCGCCGGAGCGGCTGCCTTGGCCGCCGGGCTGCTGCACCGAATGGGTGGCGTCGAACACCACCGGGGCGCCGAAGCCCGCCATCACCGGCAGGCCGCGGAAATCGGACACCAGGGTGTTGTAGCCGAACGAGGTGCCGCGCTCGGTCGCCAGCACGTTGGGGTTGCCAGCGCCGGTCACCTTGTCCAGGACGTTGCCCATGTCCCACGGCGCCAGGAACTGGCCCTTCTTGACGTTGACCACGCGTCCGGTCTCGGCCGCGGCGACCAGGAGGTCGGTCTGCCGGCACAAAAAGGCCGGGATCTGCAGCACGTCGACTACGGCGGCGACCAAGGTGCAGTGCGCGGGCTCGTGCACGTCGGTCAGCACCGGCACGCCCAGGGCGCTGCGTATGTCGGCGAACACCTCGATCGCCCGGTCGAGCCCGACGCCGCGCGGGCCGGACCGGCTGGTCCGGTTCGCCTTGTCGTAGGAGCTCTTGAACACGAGGCCGATCCCCAGCCGGCGGGCGATCTCGCGCAACGCCGAAGCGCACTCGAAGGCGTGGTCGCGGCTTTCGATCTGGCAGGGGCCGGCGATCAGGGATAACGGCAGGGCGTTGCCGAACCGCACGTCGCCCACCGCCACCACCGGGTTCGGCGCAAACTCCAACAGGACCGGATCTCCTCGGACAAACCCCCGGCGGCGGGTGCGGGAGCGTCCGCCCGCGGCCGGCGTCGCAATCCTACACCCGGATCCGCGCGCCCGATACGTGCCCGACCTCGGACCAGCTGCCGTCGCCGGTCAGGAACCGGGTCGGCGTCACCCGGCGCGGCGCCAGCACCGCGCGCAATGCCGGCGCTTCCGGCTCCGTCACCACGCGGTGCACCAGGCCGGGGCTGAGGATGGCGATGTCCAGCGCGTCCAGCTCCAGGCTCTCGATCGACAGCCCGGCCTCGGCGGCGTATTGCGCCAGCTCCGCCGCCCCGGCGCCGGTCCAGCGGGAGCGGCCGTCCGGGCCGAACTCCGCCATCTCGTGGCTGTCGCGCACGATGTCGATCCGCACCGGGCCGTCCGGGTTGCCGGCGTAGAGCGCCACGCACTCGCCCGGCGAGGGCAGCTCCTCCAGGCTGGAAGCCTGGGCGAAGCCAGTGGTGCCCGGCACCATGTCGAACCGGTAGATCACCGGATGGTCGTCGAACACCGCGCGCAGCAGCCGCACCACCGACTCGCGGAACAGCAGGCCGGCGATGCCGGTGAGCGCGGCCCGCAGCCGGCCGTCCTCCTCCGGAGGATGGGTGCCGGCGGCGACGTGGAAGTTGGCGATGTCCCGGGCGCCGACCCCGTTCGGGGCGAGGGCGTTGTGCAGCAGCACGTGGCCGTTTCGGATCAGCTCCTGCAGCGCCGGCTGCAGCTCGGCGGCGGACGCGCCGACCGCGATCCGGCCGGCGAGCAGCTGCGGCGCGTCCAGCCGGTCGGTCCACAGGCCGCCCAGCACCGAGCGGGAGCGACCGGCGCCGGAATAGCCGACCAGCACGGCGTTGATGAGGTCGATATAGGCGGCGCCGCTGGACGGGATCGGCAAGTGGAGGTCGACGTCGTTCGGCTTGACGGTCACGAACGGCAGGTAGGCCGGGTCGATCGACCGGGTGAAGCGGATCTCGAAGCCGCAGCGTCCGTCGCCGAGCCCGACCTGCTCCAGGTCCGGCCGGTGCGCGTCGGCCACGCTTTCGCCGATCATCTCGTGATGCAGGAAGGCGCGCACGATCGGCGGCGCGGTGTAGTCGCTGCCGTACAGCCAGCCCACCGCACTGTCGCCGTCAAGCCTGTCGACCGCTCCCTTGATCATCACGCCGTTCATCCCCGCTTCGCCTTCCCGCTGCACGCCGGTGCATCGCACAATTCGTCACGGCAAGGTTAGGAACATTTCCCGGGCCGGTTCAAGACAGAACGCGATCGTAAAGATCCAGGTGCTGGTCCAGCACCTCGTCGGCGGTCGGCGGCGGGCGGACGCCGGCGGCCAGGGCCGCCAGCTTGTCGGGATGGGTCGCGAGGTCGGCCAGCACCTCCGCCAGGCTGGCGGGACGGCTCACCTCGAAATGCATGCCGTTGACGCCGTGGGTGACCTTCTCGGCCATGCCGCCGATGTTGGAGCAGATCACCGGCTTGCCGTTGGTGAACGCTTCCTGGATCACCACGGGTGAGTTCTCCCACCAGGTGGACGGGATCACCATGGCGTCGATCCCCTGCATCAGCGCGTTGACCTGCGAGTTGTCGTAGGCGCCGTGGAACACGACGTTCTCGCCCGCCTCTTCCAGCGCCTCCTCGACCACCTTCTGGAACTCGAGCGGCTGGCTCGAATAGTCGCCGTAGATCTCGATCACCGCGTTGGTGATGCCGAGCGTGTTCAGCCGGCGCGCGGCCTCCATCAGCACGGTGATGCCCTTCAACGGCGACATCTGGCCGAAGAAGCCGAAGCGCAGCGTGCGCAGGCCGCCGCGCGCGGCAGGGATGGCCTGGCCGGGCCGGCGCAGCTGAGACAGCCGCGCCGACGCGCCGACGGGCGCGGTCACGCTTCGGGACGGCAGCGAGCCGGGTGCCAGCGGCTCCGGCGCCCGGTTCGGCTGCGTCCACGCCTCGGCGAACGGGCTGCCGTCGCGCTCCGGCGGCATGTTCTCCAGCACCGCCAGCTTCTCGTCCGGCAGGCCCCAGCTGCGGAACCGTCCGGCCAGGAAGTGGCTCGGCGAGATGAACAGGTCGACGTCGGCGAAGAACATCTGCAGGTAGCGCTTGCGCAGGAAGAAGTCGCGCTCGCCGTGTTCCGGGAAGCAGGCGGCGCAGGCGGAATAGCTTTCCTTCTCGCACAGCCGGAAGGTCCTGGTCTTCATCATCTGGCCGTGGTGGTTGCAGATGGCCAGGTACTCGTGGAGGCTGAGCACGATCTTGGCCTGCGGCCAGCCGCGGCGGATCGCCGAGAACATCTCGACCCCGAACCGGACGAAATGGTGCGTGTGCACGATGTCCGGCTTCAGCTCCGCCACCAGCTCCTCCAGCACCTTGGGGAACTGGGGATCGGGGTTGGCAAACTTGAAGTAATCGAACGGGGCGTTGGGATGGTAGACGTAGTCGTCCGGCCCGTACGGCTGGGTCAGGGTGGCGCCGAGACGCGCCTCGCTTTTCGGGCTGGAGCAGCCCAGCAGCCACGCCGTGGCGCCGCGGACCTTGAGCTCGCGGAACAGGGTGAAGGCGGAGATCTCGGCGCCGCCGCGCGTCAGCCGGGGATGGGAATGGGTCATCACCAGGACGCTGGGCAGCGTCCGCCGCGGTGCGGCCGGGGTGGTGCCGGGCGCCAGGACCGGCGCTCGGGTGGCAAGCTCGCTCATGCCGGGCCGTCCGAATGCTCTGCCTCGCTCGCGACCGGGACGGGTGCCGCCGGCCTCACCCAGCGGTTCTGGAACCGCCACGCGTTGTAGAGGGTCAGGTTGAGCCGCCAGGAGGATTGCTGGCCGCCCTGGGACTGGCGCTCCAGGTGGTACAGCCGGGCGCGGCGGTCGACCACGCAGATCCGCCCCTGCGCCTGCGCCTTGCGGCACAGGTCGACGTCCTCGAAGTCGCCGATCACGTAGCCCTCGTCGAAGCCGCCGACCTCTCGGGCGAGCGCCATCGGCATCAGCAGGCAGGCGCCGGTGACCGCCTCGACCTCCTGTATGCCGGTGTCGTCGCCGGGGAAGCGTCCCTTGCGCGGGTGCAGGCTGAAGCTCCAGCCGGCGAACTCGGGCAGCACCTCGTAGGAGCAGCCTTCGTGCTGGATGGTCTCGTCCTCGAACACCAGCAGCGCTCCGACCACGCCGACCTCCGGACGGCGTTCCGCGGTCTCCACCATGTGGTCGAGCCAGTCGGGCGTCTTGGGGAACACGTCGGAGTTGAGGAAGCACACGTACTCGCCGCGTGCCAGCTTCAGCCCGACGTTGTTGGCCGGCGCGTAGCCCATGTTGGCGGACAGCGCCACCAGCCGGAACGGCAGCCGGAAGCGGGCGAGGCAGGAGGTGGCCAGCGCCTCGGTCGCGCGCAGCATGGTCGGGTCGTCGAGCACGTAGATTAGCTCGTGGTCACGGCCCAGCGTGCGCGAGAAGAACGCGAGCTGCAGCTCCATGAAGTCGATCCGGCCGTACAGCGGCACGATGATCGAGCAGCGGGGTGACGCCGGCCCCTCGCCGAAGCGCATCTCCTTGTAGCCGACGCCGTCCAGCATGCGGAAATCGTTCATCGCCTTGACCGCCGGACCCAGCACGTGGTCGTAGCCCTGCGCCAGCTCGTCGTAGCGCAGCTCCAGGTGGCCCAGGGTTTCCTTGATGGTGTCGACGCCGGGGCTGCGTATCTGCGGGATGCGCTTGAAGGCGACGTCGCCGGAGCGGCTGCGCACCTCAAAATAGGCGGTCTCGCCGGTGGTGTAGACGTCGTCGACGAAGGCCAGGAAGCCGCACAGGTCGACCAGGCCGCCGAAATTCCTGGCAAAGCCCTCGCGCACGTCGGGACGGGCGATCGGGATCCAGTGGCGGGTGTCCAGCAGGCGGGATTCGCTGCCGCACCGGACCCGAATGCTCTCGACGCTCTTGAACGGGTCGATGAACCAGCCGCGCAGCAGCAGGCCGCCGGGCGGGCACAGGCAGGCGGAGTCGAGCTCGAGGAACACCGGCGGCTGCAGCGCCTCCAGCGTGTCCTGCCCGGCATAGGTCGGGCGGTTGAGCAGCCGGAGCAGGTGCGCGCGCCGGCTCGACCGCACCGCGGTGGTGACCAGGCTCTTGGTCCGCGCGGTGACCTCCGCCTCGGACAGGTCCTCCAGCGGCTCGGACGGCGTGAGCCGGAACTGGCGCCCGTCGCGGGTCAGGATCGCGTCCTGGAAGTCGTCGCGTCGGGCGGATTCACCGGGCACGAACAGCAGCAGGCCGGTGCCGATCTTGCGCACGTCGGCACGGGGGAAGGCGCAGGCGATCGCCTGGGCGGAGATGCGCTTGTCGCCGAACTCCAGCACGCAGTCGGGCGGCGCGTCCTGGTCGTCCCAGCTCAGGTCGATCCAGCCGCCGCCGATCCATCCGTCCAGGCTGGGGGAATAGGACAGGAAGTCGATGCAGCCCTGACTCGATTCAACACCCGGCTGCATGATCGACATCGCTGGCATTCGCCCTCACCTGATCCCCGACCATATCAAGCAGGCCCCCGGTTTGGAACCGTTGGAGCGGCGTTCCGCCGCGCCGGGCCGGGTGAAAATGCGCCAAACCGTTGCACAACAGGCGCTTGCCGGCCGTTCGGAGCCGCGTCACGGGTCCCGGGCCAGGGCGAAGCGCGGCGCCGGACGCGGCGGCGGCGGGGTTCGCAGGTCGCGGTAAAGGCGCAGATGCGTGCCCAGCGGGTCGGTCGCGGCGAGGCCGGCATCGAACTCGTCGCCGGAGTCGGCCAGGCGCGCGCATTCCCGTGCGGCCCCCGCGGCGAGGCGCGCCAGCCGGTCCGGGTCGTCCGCCAGCGCCTTGAGCACGCCGGCCAGCGAGCGCGGGCTGCCGACGTGGAAGTGCAGCCCGGTCTCGTCCGGCACCACCTTTTCCGCCATGCCGCCGATGTTGGAGCAGACCACCGGCACGCCATTGCGGTAGGCCTCCTGGATCACCACCGGCGAGTTCTCCCACCAGATCGACGGCACCAGCACCACGTCGACCTCGGCCATCAGCTCGTCGATGTCGCTGTTGGCGTAGGCGCCGTGGAAGGACACGTTGCTGCCGGCCTTCTCCATCCGCGCCAGGAACTCGGCCTGGAACGCGGCCGGCTGGTTGGTCTGGTCGCCGTGGATCCCGAACGAGATGTCGTGGCGCCGCTCGGCCTCCAGGATCGCCGCCGCGTCGATCAGCACCTCCATGCCCTTGAGCAGCGAGATCTGGCCGAAGAAGCCGACCCGCAGGTCCGAGCCCGGACGGCGCGGGCGCCTTGCCGGGACGACGCGACGGGCGACCGGGGCGGCCGGCACGTTCTCGATGACGCTGATCCGCGCTTCCGGCAGGCCCCACGCGACGTAGCGCTCGGCCAGGAACCGGCTCGGCGCGACGAAGTGGTGCACGTGGCGGAGGAAGTGGCCGATATAGGTTTCGCGCAGGAAGAAGTCGGCCGGCTGGAACTCGGGAAAGCAGCGGCTGCACTCGACCTGGCCGGAGCGGCGGCACAGCTTGCCCCCATGCCGGGTGACCATCTGGCCCTGCTGGTGGCAGATCGCCAGGAACTCGTGCAGGGTCAGGACCAGCTTGGCGTCCGGCAGCACCTCCCGAACGTGGGCGAAGGCTTCCATGCCGAAGTTGATGTAGTGGTGGAAGTGCACGACCTGCGGGCGCAGGTTGCGCAGCAGGGCGCGGAAGTCGCGGGCGAAGGCGGTGTCGCGGTTGGCGAACTTGAACCATTCGAAGTCGCCGACGGTGTAAAGGTACTCGTCGCGCTCGAAGGGCTGGGTGATGGACTGCCCGGCGCGCGCGAACGAGGCGGTGCGGCTGCAGCCGAGATACCAGGCGCGCAAGGCCGGCCGGTGGCGCAGCCGGTCGAACAGCGAGTACGACGCCACCTCCGAGCCGCCGTTCTGCACGCGCGGGTGGCTGTGCGAGGCGATCAGGACGCGCAGGGCCTCGCCGCCCTCCGTGTCCTCAGCGTGCGGCAGCATGGGCCCTCACCGCTCGGTCGCCCAGGCCGGGCTGCGCGGCGCCTGGGCGGCGGGCAGCGGCGTCACCGAGTCCGGACCCGGGGACCGGTCGCGCAGGGGGGCGTCCGGCTCCGCCGCCAGCCGTGCCGCCCAGCGCTTCTGGTGCAGCCAGGCGTTGTACAGCGTCACGTTCATCCGCCAGGTTTCGGCGGCGGACGCCTGCGACTTGCGCTCCAGGTGGTAGAGCACGACGCCGTGGTCGACCGCGGACGCGATGCCGGCCTCGCGCGCGCGCAGGCACAGGTCGGAATCCTCGAAATCGCCGATCACGAAGCTTTCGTCGAAGCCGCCGAGGTCGTGGGCGAGCTGGCGCGGCATCACCATGCAGGCGCCGGTGATCGCGGGGTGCAGCGACAGCGCCCGGCTGGGCGCCGGGCGGCTGCCCTTGCCGGGATGGGTCGGGAACAGCCAGTGGCTGAACTCGGGCAGCGGCTCGTAGCGCATGCCCTGGTGCTGGACCGTGCCGTCCTCGAACAAGAGCAGCGGGCCGACGATGCCGACCGACGGGTGGCGGGCGAAGTCGTCCAGCAGGCGGTCGAGCCAGTCCGGCTCGGTCGCGAACACGTCGGAGTTGAGGAAGCAGACGTGGCCGCCCTGGGCGGCGGCGAGGCCTGCGTTGCAGGCGGGCGCGAAGCCCATGTTCTCCTCGAGCAGGATCAGGCGCAGCGGCAGGCCGAACCGGCGGAACAGGGAGTCCGCCAGCACGCAGGCGGCGTCCGCGCCGCCCGGGTCGTCGACCACGTAGATCAGCTCGTGGCGCGACGCGAACCGGCCCTGGGCCCCGCCCTGGGCCAGAAGTGCCACCTGCACCTCCATGTAGTCGATCCGGCCGTAGAGCGGCACGATCACCGAGCACAGCGGCACGTCCGGCGGCGTGCCGAAGCGGATCTCGCGCGACGGGCGCGGGGCGTCGAGCCGGTCGCGATTGAGCAGCGCCAGCGCCGGGCCGATGGCGTCGAAGGTGCGCTGCACCTCGTCGTAGCGCGGCGACAGGTTGGCCAGGACGTTGCGGATCGCGCCGAGCCCGCGCAGCCGGGAGGGCACCAGGCGCAGGAATCCGATCTCGCCGCCCACGGTCTCGATCTCGAGGTAGGAGCTGGCTCCCGGCTCCAAACAGTCCGGCACGTGCAGCACGAAGCCGCAGCCGGCATTGCGGCTGCGCAGCGCGTCGCCGTACTTGGCCACCACGTCCGGCCGGGCGACGCGCAGGCCTTCCCGCACGTCGATCGGGGTGGACCGGCTGCCGCTGCGCAGTCGCATCCCGCGCAGGCCGGGGGGTGCGGTCATCAGCCAGCCGTTGAGCAGCAGGCCGGTCTCGCCGCAGGCGATGGCCTCGTCGACCCGGAACGCGAACTGGTCCTCGAACCGGTCCAGGGTGTCGCGCCCCTCGAAGGCGGGGCGCTGCAGGATGCTTCGGAACAGGCCGGCCTCGGGGCCGGACGGCGCCAGGCGCTGCGCCCGGAGCGTGTCGATCAGGGCTGGCCCTTCGGCCTGCACGGTGCCGGGGGTCGCGTGGAGCGTGACCGGGCCGGCCTCGCCGTCGATCTCGGCCGACACGAGCTGCCCCAGGGCCTGTCCGTCCCCGGGAAGGTGGGCCATCACGCCGCGGCCGCGCGTGCCCAGGTCGTCGCGCACGGTGCCGGCGACCAGACCGTTGCCGGCGACGACGCCGTGCTCGAAGCGGAGCGTCAGGCGGCGGCGGCCGGGCAGCGCGTCGGAGGACACGGGCGCCCAGCCGCACAGCAGCCAGCTGCCGGTGCTGGACGCGTAGCCGTGGACGTCGACGCAGCCGGTCATGGCGGGCCGGCAGCCATCGCCGCCGACCACAACCGGGCCGTGCATTCGGTCCGGGCACGCTCGGGACGCCGATCTGTCAACACCAACTCAGGGTAGCAGAAGAGGGTCCGGCGTCAACATCCGGCGCCCCCGGGGGCGGGTCAGGACGCGTTGCCGTAGCCGTTCGGGTTGCTGCGGCGCCAGGCCAGGGCGGTGGCGACGATGTCGTCCAGGGCGGTGAAGCGGGGGGTCCAGCCGGTCTCGGCGCGGATCCGCTCCGAGCTCGCCACCAGCACCGCCGGGTCGCCCGGCCTGCGGTCCACGATCCGGTGCGGCACCGCGCGGCCGCTCACCCGCTCGACGCTGCGGATCACCTCGAGCACCGAGTGCCCGGTGCCGCTGCCCAGGTTGTAGGTGACGCTTTCCCCGTCCAGCCGGCTGAGGGCCGCGAGGTGCGCCTGCGCCAGGTCGGACACGTGGACGTAGTCGCGTATGCAGGTGCCGTCGGGCGTGGGGTAGTCGTCGCCGAACACCACGATCTCCGGACGCAAGCCGAGGGCCGCGTCGATCACCAGCGGGATCAGGTGGGATTCCGGCCGGTGGTCCTCGCCGGACCGGCCGTCCGGGTCGGCGCCGGCGGCGTTGAAGTAGCGCAGGCAGGCGTAGCGCAGGCCGTGGATGCGGTCGGCCCAGTGGAGCGCGCGCTCGATCATCAGCTTGCTTTCGCCGTAGGGCGAGCCGGGGTCGATCCGCGCGGTCTCGGTGATCGGCGTGGTCTCGGGGTTGCCGAACAGGGCGGCGGTCGAGGACAGGATGAAGCGGTTCACGCCGTGCCGGACGCAGCTGTCGATCAGGCGGATGCCGAGCCCGGCGTTCTCCGTCATGTAGTGGAACGGCCGCTGCATGCTCTCGCCGACCAGCGACAGGGCGGCGAAGTGCAGCACGCCGTCCCAGGAACCGTCGGCCAGCACCGCGTCGAGGGCGGCCTCGTCGGCGAGGTCCGCCTCGACCAGGCGCACGGCGCCGGGAAGCGCCTCGCGGTGGCCCTGGCGGAGGTTGTCGTAGACCACCACCTCGTCGCCGCGGTCGTGCAGGGCCAGCACGACGTGGCTGCCGACATAGCCGGCGCCGCCGGTCACCAGAAGTCTCACGATCCTGTTGTCCTTGCCGAGGGATTTGGCGGGAAGCGGAACGGTTATAGAAGGAGCGGCGGAAGGAGGTCGAGCCTCCGCCGGTTTGGGCTTCAGACGCTGGTGATGCTGGACGCGGC
>CAXTOD010000015.1:0-19559 GCA_964245705.1 uncultured Acetobacteraceae bacterium | reverse complement strand
GTGGTGCCGGCGGGCCCATCCTCCAGCACGATGCCGTCGGCCAGCAGCCGGGCGCGGATGGCGTCGGCGCGGGCGAAGTCGCGCGCCTGGCGCGCCGCCAGCCGTTCCATGATCGCCTGCTCCACCGCCACGGCATCCGCATCGGCCCGGAACCACTGCGCCGGGTCCGCCTGCAGCAGGCCGAGCAGCCGCCCGGCGGCGCGAAGCCCCTCCCCCGCCGCCCGTTGTCCGGCGAGGGCCGCGTCCGCCAGGCGGTGCATCACCGCGATCGCGCCGGGGCTGTTCAGGTCCTGACACAGCACGTGGAGGACCTCGTCAGGCACCGGGGCGTCCGGTTCGGCAGCACCCGACCGCTCGATCGCGCGGTAGAACCGGTCGAGCGTGCGGCGTGCCTGGTCCAGGCCGGCACGGGTAAAGTCCAGCACCGAGCGGTAATGCGTGCCGAGCAGCAGCAGGCGCAGCGTCTCGGCCGGCGCGTCCCGCAGCACCTCGCGGATCGTGAGGAAGTTGCCCAGGCTCTTGGACATCTTCTCGCCGTCGACGTTCAGCATCGCGTTGTGCAGCCACACGGTGGCGAAGCTGCTGCCGGGATAGCCGCACAGGCTTTGCGCGCGCTCGTTCTCGTGGTGCGGAAACAGCAGATCGCCGCCGCCGCCGTGTATGTCGAAGCTCGTGCCCAGGTAGCGTTCGGCCATCGCGCTGCACTCGATGTGCCAGCCGGGCCGGCCGCGCCCCCAGGGGCTGTCCCAGCCCGGCAGGTCCGGCGTGGACGGCTTCCACAGCACGAAGTCTCCGGGGTTGCGCTTGTACGGCGCCACCTCGACGCGGGCGCCGGCCAGCAGCTCGTCCGGATCGCGCCCGGACAGGCGGCCATACTCGGGGAACTGCCGGACCGAGAACAGCACGTGCGCGTCCGCCGCGTAGGCGTGGCCGGAGGCGACCAGGCTCGAGATCAGCGCGATCATCTCGCCGATGTGGCGGGTCGCGCGCGGCTCGATGTCGGGCGGCAGGATGCCGGCGGCGGCGAGATCGGCGTGCAGCTCGGCGATCGTTCCTTCGGCGAGCGCGTCGATGCCGATGCCGAGCTCGGCGGCGCGCGCGTTGATCTTGTCGTCGACGTCGGTGATGTTGCGGACGAACGTGACGCGCGGGTACATCAGGCGCAGCAGGCGCACCAGCAGGTCGGCGGACAGCATGGCGCGCAGGTTGCCGATGTGCATCAGGTCATAGACAGTCGGCCCGCAATAATAGACCCGCACATGCGCCGGATCGAGCGGCACGAAAGGTGCCGTGCCCCGGGTCAGGCTGTCGTGAAGGATGAGCTGGGCCATGGCCCGGTTTTGCGGCATCGGCAGCAGGGCGGCAAGCATGCGCCGCGACGGGTATACCGGATGGAGAAGCGATGAGAGCGACCGGAACCATCGAGTCCGGCAAGGCGGCGCATGCCTTGGCACTCCTACGCCTGGCGGTGCCGCTGGCGATCGTCAGCCTGTTGGAGATCGCGATGGGCCTGACCGACACAATCCTGCTCGGCGGCCTGGGCGATCGTGCGGTGGCGGCCGGTGGCCTATCGGGCACCCTGTTCTTCGCCATCGGCGCGTCGCTGCAGGGGGCGCTGATGGCAGCGGGCATCCTGGCGGCACAGGCGCGCGGCGCCGGAAGGCCGCAGCGCATCGCCGGGCTGTACGGCACCGGGCTCTGCCTCGGCCTTGCCCTGTCGGCGCCGCTGTTCGTGCTGTTCAGCCTGGCCAGTCCGATCCTCCTTCGCCTGGGCGAGCCGGCGCCGCTTGCGCACAATGTCGGGGTCTATCTCGGCATCCTGCGCTGGGGGACGCCAACCTACGTGTCCGGGCTCGGGACGATGCGCGCGATCCTGCCGGCGATCGACGGGGCCGCCCTGCTGCTTCGGGTCACCCCGGCGATGGCCGTCGGCAACGGGCTGCTGAACTACGCGCTGATCTACGGCATGTCCGGGCTGCCGGCGCTCGGGCTGCGCGGCTCCGCGATCGCCAGCACCGCCACCCTGTGGGGCACGGTGCTGGTGCTGTTCGCCTGCCTGCACGCGAGCCGGCGCCGGCGGCGGCTGGTGACCCCGCCGCGCCCTGACCGACGCGAGCTGGCGCCGCTGCTGCGGCTCGGGCTGCCGATCATGGCGATGATCGCGGCCGAGGTGCTGATGTTCCTGCTGGCCAGCCTGGCTGCGGGACTGCTCGGGATCGCGGCCCTGGCCGCGCACCAGATCGTGCTCAGCATCGGCACCTTCACCTTCATGGTGCCCATGGCGCTGGGCCAGGCGGCGAACGTGCGCGTGGGGCTGGCGCAGGTCGGCTACTGGCTGGTCGGCCTGCCGCTGGGGTGGCTGCTGGCGTTCCGGCTCGGCTATGGCGCCGCCGGGCTATGGACGGCGCTGGCCGCAGCGCTTGCGGCGGTCGCGGTCATGATGGCGACGCGGTTCGCGCTCGTCACGCGTCTAGACCGAAGCCGGCGGATGTCGTCGTGAGAGCCATCCCCGCCCGCACGTGACCTCGCCGACACGAAGACGCCCGCTGCCGGAGCAGCAGGCGCTTGCAGGTGAGGCGCGGACGACCGGCTACATGCCGTTCATGTTGCCCATGTTGCCGCTGGAATGGCCGCTGGTGGGCACCGCGGGCACGTCCGGATCGACCATGCCCATGCTCATGCTGCGCATGATCCACAGCGAGCCGCCGATCAGGATGAACACCACCAGCAAGGCGAAGCCGAAGGCGGTGACGTTCCAGCGCTGCTCCGAGCCGGCGCTCATATGCAGGAAGCACACCAAGTGGACGAAGATCTGCACCACCGCCAGGGTGGCGATCAGGGGCGCGATCCAGCCGGACGGCAGCGTGCCCGGCACCATGATGGGATAGAACGCGGCAACGGTGAGGATCACCGACAGCGCGAAGCCGACGCCGTAGGCGCCGTAGCCGGCATGGCCGGCGCCGCCGGACCCTTCGATGTGGGTCTTGTGCGAGTGGCCGTGCAGTGCCGGATGATCCATCACCGAACCCCCATCAGGTAGACCAGGCTGAACACGCAGATCCAGACGATGTCCAGGAAGTGCCAGAACAGGCTCAGGCACATCAGCCGGTTGATGTAGCGGGTGTCGAGCGGCTTGCGCAGCACGGTGAGCTGCACCACCAGCACCAGCATCCACAGCAGGCCGCAGGTGACGTGCAGGCCGTGGGTGCCGACCAGGGTGAAGAACGCGGACAGGAACGCGCTGCGGTCCGGCCCGTGCCCTTCGGCCACGAGGTGGTGGAACTCGTTGATCTCCATGCCGACGAAGCCGGCGCCGAGCAGAAAGGTGATGCCGAGCCAGACCAGGACTTGGTTCAGCTTGTGCTGGTAGGCACCGATCATGGCGAAACCGTAGGTCGAGGAGCTGACCAGCAGCAACGCCGTCTCCACGCCCACGTATTTCAGGTCGAAGATGTCGTGCCCGCTGACGTCGCCCGCATACTGATGCCGACTGACTGCGAAGCCCGCGAACAGGGTCGCGAACAGGATGCAGTCGGTCATCAGGTAGAGCCAGAAGCCGAACACATTATTCGGCTCGTGGGAGTGATCCTCCGCAAACTCGCCGTGGTGGGCGACGAGGCTGTCAGGCGACATGGGTCAGCTCCAGCTGCGCCACCCGGGCGTTATGCAGCCCCTCGATGCGTGCCACCTCGGCGGCCGGCACGTAGTAGTCGACGTCGTCGTTGCAGGAGCGGACGATGAAGGTGCCGACCACGCCCAGCATGCCGATGATCGCCAGCCACCAGATGTGCCAGATCAGCGCGAAGCCGACGATCCCGGCCGCCACCGACATGATGAAACCGGCCGAGGTGTTCCGCGGCATATGGATGTCGGAATAGACCGGCGTCTCGCGCGCCTCGAGGCCGCGCTTCTTGGTCTCGTTAA
Organism: uncultured Acetobacteraceae bacterium; assembly: GCA_964245705.1. Taxonomy (GTDB): domain Bacteria; phylum Pseudomonadota; class Alphaproteobacteria; order Acetobacterales; family Acetobacteraceae; genus Lichenicola. The sequence goes on along the minus strand of CAXTOD010000015.1, from coordinate 15,635 downwards.
AGGCGTCCAGCGCGTCGACGTGCGGCAGCACGGCGAAGTTGTAGAACGGCGGCGGCGAGGAGGTGGACCACTCGATGGTGCGGCCGTTCCACGGATCGCCGGTGACGTCCTGGTTCTGCGGCAGGTGGCGCTGGCGGATGCTGACCACGAGGCCGATCACGGTGCAGGCAATGCCGGCCGCGATGATCAGCGCGCCGAACGCGGCGATCCACAGGTAGGGCGTCCACTGCGGGTTGTCATAGTGGTTCATGCGCCGTGTCATGCCGAGGAAGCCCAGCACGTAGAGCGGCATGAACGCGACATAGAAGCCGGTGAGCCAGAACCAGAACGAGGCCTTGCCCCAGCTGTCGTTCAGCTTGAAGCCGGTGGCCTTGGGAAACCAGTAGGTGAGGCCCGCCATATAGCCGAAGAACACGCCGCCGATGATCACGTTGTGGAAGTGGGCGATCAGGAACAGCGAGTTGTGCAGCACCCAGTCGTTGCCGGGCAGCGCCAGCATCACGCCGGTCATGCCGCCGATCACGAAGGTGACCATGAAGCCCATCGTCCACAGCATCATGGAGGTGTACTGGATCCGCCCCCGATACATGGTGAACAGCCAGTTGAAGATCTTAACCCCGGTCGGGATCGAGATGATCATGGTCGTGATGCCGAAGAAGGCGTTCACGTTGGCGCTGGAGCCCATGGTGAAGAAGTGGTGCAGCCAGACCACGAAGCTCAGGAAGGTGATGCAGACGGTGGCGTAGACCATCGCCTTGTAGCCGAATAGGCGCTTCTGGCTGAAGGTCGGCACCACCTCGGAGAACACGCCGAAGGCCGGCAGGATCAGGATGTACACCTCCGGATGGCCCCAGGCCCAGATGAGGTTGACGTACATCATCTGGTTTCCACCAAGCTCGTTGGTGAAGAAGTGCATGCCGAGGTAGCGGTCCAGCGACAGCATCCCGAACGTCACGGTCAGGATCGGGAACGCGGCCATGATCAGGATGGCCGTGCACAGGATGGTCCAGGTGAAGATGGGGATGCGCATCCAGGTCATGCCGGGTGCCCGCATCTTCACAATGGTGACGAAGAAGTTGACGCCGGTGAGCAGGGTGCCGAGGCCGGTCAGCTGCAGCGACCAGATGTAGTAGTCGACGCCGACGCCGGGGCTGAACTTGAGCTCCGACAGCGGCGGATAGGCCAGCCAGCCGGTCTGGCCGAACTCGCCCAGCACCAGCGACACGTTGACCAGGATCGCACCGACCGCGGTCATCCAGAACGAGAACGAGTTCAGGAACGGGAACGCCACGTCACGGGCGCCGATCTGCAGCGGCACCGCGATGTTCATCAGCCCGATCATGAACGGCATGGCCATGAAGAAGATCATGATGGTGCCGTGGGCGGTGAAGATCTGGTCGTAATGGTGGGGCGGCAGGTAGCCGGCGTGGCCGCCATAGGCCATCGCCTGCTGGGCCCGCATCATGATCGCGTCGGAGAAGCCACGCAGCAGCATCACGATGGCGACGATGATGTACATGATGCCGATCTTCTTGTGATCGACCGAGGTGATCCACTCCTTCCAGAGATAGACCCAGCTCTTGGTATAGGTGATGGTCCCGACGATGGCCGCAACGACCAGGGCCATGAACACGCCCGCCGCCATGATGATCGGCGAGTCGAGTATGGCCACGTCCGCAAGAGTCATTCTCCCCAGCATGATCCTGCTACTCCCTGACGCCGGAGTGGAAACTCTCGGCCTTGCCCATGTATTTGGCGATGATCTCGTTGAACAGGTTCGGCTCGACGTTCGAGAAGTACTGCACCGGGGCCTTCTCTTCCGGGGCCGCGATCCTGACGTAGTCGCCGGTGTTGAGCGGGACGCTCGACCTGGCGGCGTTCGACACCCAGTTGGCGAACTTATTGTCTGTGGTGGCTATGGCGTTGAAGTGCATGTCCGAGAAGCCGCGCCCGCTGTACATCGCCGACAGCCCGGGGAAGGTGCCCTCCTTGTCGGCGATCAGGTGCAGCTGGGTGCGCATGCCGGCCATGGCGTAGATCTGGCTGCCGAGCTCGGGGATGAAGAACGAGTTCATCACGGAGTCCGACGTGATCCGGAAGTCGACCGGGGTTCCGACCGGGAACGCTACCTCGTTGATGGTGGCGACGTGCTGGTCTGGATAGATGAACAGCCACTTCCAGTTCAGCGCCACCACGTCGATCACCAGCGGCTTCTTCTGGCTGTCCAGCGCCTTGTAGGGATCCAGCGCGTGGGTGCTGACCCAGGTCAGGTATCCCAGGAAGGCGATGATCGCGCAGGGAATGCCCCAGCAGAAGATCTCGATCACGCCGGAATGGCCCCAGTCCGGCTCGTAGCGCGCGCCCGCTCCCTCGCGGTAGCGCCAGCCGAACCACAGGGTCAGGATGATCACCGGCACGACGATGACCAGCATGGCGTAGGTCGAGGTCAGGATCAGAGATTTTTCTGCCGCGCCGATCGACCCTTTCGGGTCGAGGATCGAGTACTTGCACCCGGTCAGCGACGCAAGCACCGCCAGGGCGAAGGCCCTTGTCAGGAACGGCAGTCTGTTCGTAATCATTCCGCGCCTCGTTGATACGGCACCCTTGATCCCCTCGCCGTGGCCGAGGCCAGGACGTGCAGGCAGACTCCGGTTCGCCGCGCTTCCCCCAAAGGAAGGCTTTTCGCTGCTTGCGGCACGACCACCAGGCCGCGCCCTTCCGCCATGCGCCATCTTGCGCATCGCACCATTCGCAGTGGTTAATATGCCGCTTTATGCTCCACTACCAGATTGCTTCTTGTTCATGTAACCTCTGTCGTCAGCTCGCCGCCATGCGGAGCCGGCCGCTTACCCGTTCATGGCCCATCAGCGGCAGCAGGTCACGCAGTTCCGGGCCCTGCTCCTCACCGGTCAGGGCCAGTCTCAGCGGATGGAACAGCGCGCGACCCTTGCGGCCGCTCGACTCGCGCAGCGCCTCGGTCCAGCTCGGCCAGGTGGTGTGGTCCCAGGGGCGCTCCGGCCCGTCCGGCGGCAGGGCGTCGATCGCCTGGAGCAGGAAGTTGGCCTCCCCTTCCTGCACCGGCGGCACGATGCTGCCGCTGACCACGTCCCACCAGTGCCGCAGCTCGGACAGCATGTCGACGTTGCCGCGCACCGCGTTCCAGAACGCCTCCGTGGCCCCTTCGGGCAGCCGGTCCCGCACCTGCCCAAACGGCATGACGTGCATGGTGCGCCGGTTCAGCGCCAGCAGCTGGCGCATGTCGAACCGCGCCGGCGACTTCGACACCCGGCGCAGGTCGTAGGTCGCCGCCAGCTCGTCGAAGCCCAGCGGCTGCGGGTCCTCGGAGGTGCCGAGGCGGGCAAGATAGGCGACCAGCGCGGTCGGCTCCATCCCGTCGTGCCGAAGGGCGCGGAGCGACAGGCCGTCGAACCGTTTGGACAGCTTTGTCCCGGCCTCGTCGAGCAGCAGCGGCAGGTGGGCGAAGCTGAAGCGGTCCGGCCGGCCGTCCAGCGCCTCGATGATGTCGAGCTGCACCCCGGTGTTGGTGACGTGGTCCTCGCCGCGCAAAACGTGGGTGATGCCGAGCTCCAGGTCGTCCACCACCGAGGCGAAGGTGTAGAGCACGGTGCCGTCGGCGCGGATAAGCACCGGGTCCGACACCGACGGGAGCTTCACCTCCGTCCGGCCCTGCACCAGGTCGTCCCAGGACACGGTGCCGTCGGACAGCCGGAAGCGCCAGTATGGCTGCTTGCCGTTGGCCTCCGCCTGGGCGCGCTGCTCGGGAGTCAGGCGCAGCATGGCGCGGTCGTACACTGGCGGCCGGTGCTGGCGCAGGCGCTGCTCGCGCTTGGCGCGCAGCTCCTCCTCGCTCTCGAAGCAGGGATACAGCCGGCCGACCTGCTTCAGCCGCGCCGCCGCCGCCTGGTAGTTCGCGATGCGGTCGGACTGGCGCACCAGCTCGTCCCATTCGAGGCCGAGCCAGCGCAGGTCGTGCTGGATCCCGGCCACGTGCTCCTCGCGCGAGCGCTCGGCGTCGGTGTCGTCGATCCGGAGCAGGAAGCCGGCACCGTGACGCCTGGCGTGCAGCGCATTGGCCACCGCCTGCCGGGCGTTGCCGACATGCAGCAGCCCGGTCGGGCTTGGCGCGAAACGAAGCTTCACCGCGGCACGGTCCTAGTCGTCCTCTTCCTCGTCGCCGTCCGGGCCATCCGCCCGGCGCGGGTCGATCGAGCGCCAGTCGCGCTCGATTTCAGAGCCGGGGTGCGAGGCGAACTCGTCGAGCTCGTTCGCGGACCGCCAGCCTTCCTCACCGGCATCGACCACCTCGGCGTCCTCACCGAACGCGAACCAGGCGGCCAGCACCTCGCGGCTGCTGGCACCGGGCACGCGGCAGCGCTCGATGCTGTCGCGCACATAGGCACGGCAGAACGCGTTCGCCAGCGGCAGGGTCGGGAAACCGTCCACCTCCTCGACGACGTCGTCTTCCGAGGCGCCGGACAGGTCGATAATGCGCACTCGCCAGCCGCCTTCCGGCCCGAACAGCGCCTCGCTCATGCCTGCTGGTCCGTCCCGGCACCCCGCCCGGCGGCCCGGCGCAGCAGGAACTCCCGCCCGACCTTCACCCGCGGGACCCCGTCATAGACGACGATGTCGGCGGTGGCGTAGGTTTCCGACCAGGTGTCGGGGATGAAGCTGCCGGTGCCCACCACGTCGATCGGCGCCTCCGCGTCCGCCATCACCCGGCACTTGTCGACGCCAAAGCCCGAGGAGGCGATGATCCTGACCCGGTCGAACCCGGCCTCGTCCAGCGCCTCGCGCATGCGCCAGATCGCCGCCGCCGACACGCCGGTGCCGACTAGGTGGCGCAACTCGGCGTCGCTGCGGTAGCGCCGGATCGCTGCCGGGGCATGGCGCTCGATCACCGCATAGCTCGTCTGGGGGTCGAGGCCTTCAAGGAACCGGCCGCCATGGGTGTCGAGCCGGACGCCGATCCGTCCCGCCACGGCCAGATCGGGGAAGCGCCGGCAGACCGCTAGCCCGTCCGACACCTCCAGGCCGAAATAGTCCGTCAGCACGGTCAGGTCGGCGTCGGGAAAGGCGTCGTGGAACATCTCGGCCGCCGCCAGGGTCGAGCCGGCATAGCCGATCAGGGCGTGCGGCATGGTTCCCGCCCCGGCGTCGGCGCCGTAGAAGTGCGCGGTGGCGTCGTTGGCGCAGCCGGTGAAGCCGAGCGCGCCCTCGCGCTGCGCCGCCCGGCCGCCGACCGCGGCGGCATAGGCCATGGTCTCCTGCATCTCCCACCCGGCGCAGTGACGGGCGTCCATCGCCAGGAACCGCACCTTCGGCAGGGCGAGGCACATCTGGTAGGCGTTGTGGGCGGCGACGCAGGCCGCTCCCAGCTTCTGCAGCAGCAGCGTTTCCAGGTCGACCAGGCCGGCGAAGCTGCCGGACACGTAGACCAGCGGCTCGCCGGCGCCGACCCAGTCGCCTTCGGCGAAGCGGGGCTCGCACTGCACCTCGAGCCCGCGCGCCCGCGCCACCTCGGCGAGCCAGCCCGTCATCAGGCCGTAGGCGGCGATCACCGGCCGGCGCAGGAAGAGGGCGTAGGTGACGCGGCGGTCGCCGAACCGTTCAACGATCGTCCTGGTGCGGTTGAAGTAGGCGTCGGTTCGGGCGCGGATCTCCTCGTCGCCGAGGGTCCCGTTCCCGTCGCTCATCGCGCCGCCGCCCGGTGCCGGGTGGTGAGCTCCTCGGCGACCAGGAACGCCATCTCCAGGGACTGCTCGGCGTTGAGCCGAGGATCGCAGAACGTCTCGTAGCGGCCGCCGAGGTCGGCCTCGGTCAGCTGCTGGGCGCCGCCGACGCATTCGGTCACGTCCTGGCCGGTCATCTCGACGTGGATGCCGCCGGGCCGGGCGCCTTCGGCCGCGAACACGTCGAAGAAGCCGCGCAGCTCGGACAGGATGGCGTCGAACGAGCGGGTCTTGACCCGGGACGCGGTGCTGACCGTGTTGCCGTGCATCGGGTCGCACAGCCAGACCGCCGTGCGGCCGGCCTTGCGCACCGCGCGCAGCAGCGGCGGTAGGTGCCGACGCACCCCGTCGGCGCCCATGCGGCTGATCAGGGTCAGCCGGCCCGCCTCGTTCCACGGGTCGAGGAGGTCGACGAGGCGAAGCAGGTCGTCGACGGTGGTGCTGGGTCCCACCTTGAGCCCGACCGGGTTGCGCACGCCGCGCAGGAACTCGACATGCGCCCCGTCCGGCTGGCGGGTGCGGTCGCCGATCCACAGGAAGTGCGCCGAGCAGCCGTACCAGTCGCCGGTGGTGGAATCGATCCGGGTCAGCGCCTGCTCATACGGCAGCAGCAGCGCCTCGTGGCTGGTGTAGAACTCGGTCTCGTTTACCTGCGACGCGTTGGCCTCGAGGCCGCAGGCGCCCATGAAGGCGAGCGTCTCGTCGATCCGCTGCGCCAGGTCCTGGTAGCGCGCGGCCAGCGGGCTGCGCTCGACGAAGCCGAGGTTCCAGCGATGCACCTGGTGCAGGTTGGCGTATCCGCCGCCGGCGAACGCGCGAAGCAGGTTGAGGATGCCGGCGGACTGGAAGTAGCCAGTCTCCATGCGCGCCGGGTCCGGCAGCCGCGACCGGGCGGTGAACTCCGAGCCGTTGACGATGTCGCCGCGGTAGCAGGGCAGCGTGGTCCCGCCCACCGTCTCGGTGTCCGCCGAGCGCGGCTTGGCGAACTGCCCGGCCATGCGGCCGAGCTTCACCACCGGCACCTTGGCGCCGAAGGTCAGCACCACCGCCATCTGCAGCAGCACCCGGAAGGTGTCGCGGATCACGTCGGCAGTGAACTCGCCGAAGCTTTCGGCGCAGGCGCCGCCCTGCAGCACGAAGGCCCGGCCTTCCGCCGCCAGCGCCAGCTGCTGCTTCAGGCGGCGAGCCTCGCCGGCGAACACCAGCGGCGGGTAGGCACGCAGGCGCTCCTCGACCGCGTCCAGCGCCGCCTGGTCCGGGTAGGACGGCGCCTGCCTGATCGGGCGGTCCCGCCAGCTCGAAGGGGTCCAGGCCAGCCCGGTCGGGCCAGTGGCGGAAAGGACGGCGCTCATCTGGACGTGTTCCGGATCCCTCGAAGCCAAGCGGTCCGACCGGCCCCGGAGACGGCGGCCCGCCCGGCGGATGCGGCCCTTATCCTCCCAAACCGGCGTGAACGAAAGGGCGGTGCGGCAGCCCGGATGACCGGGGAACACCTGGACCGTAGCGAGCGGACCATGGCGACCGGGACCATGGCGAGCGGCCTCAGCCGCGGGATGAAGGCCGTTCAGGCGGGAACGTCCTCGTCCGCCAGCCGGGCTGCCGGTCGGAATGAAGCGCGGGCCACGATGCGGCTCCCTTCTGCAGCGCGCCTTCGGGTGCCGCGATGACCATCAGCAGCATTCATGCCCGGCCGCCGGCGCAGCGAGGAAGGCGCGGGACGACGCGAAGAGGCCCTGGATGCGGCAGGCCGCGCCCGCGCCCTGCTCCGGACGGGGTGCATCGTATAGGCGGCATCAGCCCGGGGCCAGGCTGTGCCAGCCGTCCTCGACCTCCGCCGCCCCCGATGGCTGGCATGGCACCTCACGGGCCGGGACCATGCCGAGGGCGGACGGCCGGGTCCCGGCAAGAGACCGTTCGTCCTCAATCCGGTTCCGGCCGTTCTCCTTTGCCTGATACAGGGCGGCATCGGCGCGCGCGATCAGCGACAGCGCAGTGTCCTGGTCGCAGAGAAAGGCGAGCCCACCGCTTGACGTCACCGGCCGGTCCACCCCGCCGATGCGGTAGGGCGTCCCGGTGATGGCGCGCTGGATGGCGGACACGCTGTGCATGACGGCGTCCGGGGTGCCGTGCAGGACGAGGAGGAACTCCTCGCCGCCATAGCGGCCCGCCGCCGCGGGCGGGGTGACGGCAGCACCCAGCCTGGCGCCGAAGGCGGTCAATACCTGGTCGCCCGCCAGGTGGCCGAAAACGTCGTTGATCTCCTTGAAGTGGTCGATGTCGCACAGGAGGACGGCGAGCGGCGTTCTTGACCGCTTGGCCGCCGCGACAGCCTGGTCCAGGACCTCCATGATCGCGCGGCGGTTTGCCAGGCCGGTGAGGGCGTCCGACATGGCCTGGCGCTGCAGTTCGCGGCGGGCCTCCTCGATCTCCGCGGTGCGGGCGCCCACCACCTCCTCCAGACGCCGCTTCTGGCGAAGCAGCAACCGCATCCGGACCTGCCACGTCTCGGCCAGCAGGACGGTCGCGGCCAGCACGCACAGCCCGTAGAACCACCAGCGCCGCCACCAGGGTGCGCGGATATGGACCGTGAAGCCGACCGGCGCGGAGGTCCAGTCATGCACGGTGTCCACGGCGACCAGCTCGAAGCGCAGCCTGCCCGGCGGCAGGGCTGCATACCGCACCTCGTGCTCGGCCGTGGTGCTCCATTCGCTGTCGAGCCCGTCCAGCCGGTAGCGGAACACGACGCTATGACCGTGGGTGTAGTCGAGATCGACGAAGCGGACGGTCAGCGAGGCCGCGCTCCAGTCGGTCCGGATCGACGGGGCCAGCGGCAGCGACCGGGTGCCGAACGACACGCCGGTGACGAGCGGGTGCAGCATCGCGGGCGGCAACTGGATCGTGGGATCCACGAGATGCGACAGGCCATGGCTGGTCCCGAACCACATCGAGCCGTCCACGTCCTCATAGATGGCGGCCTGGTTCATATCGTTGGTGACCGGCCCGTCGCTGCGGTCGAAGCGTCGCCACGAGCGGCCGTCGAACATGTCGACGCCGTGATCGCTGCCGAGCCACACCCAGCCCCGGCGGTCGCGATGGGCGAACAGGACGTTGTTCGAGCCGATGACCGGCGAGGTCACGGAAGGAAGGGCCTCGACGGTGCTGCCGATCACGCGGAAGCGGAGCACTCCGGTCGACTCCGTGCCGATCCACAGCTCCCCGTCGGGTGCAAAGGTCATGGCGAACGGTGCGCTCTTCAGGAGGCCGGGGGGCACCACGAGGTCGAAACGGCCGGAAGCGCCGCGCCGGAAAACGCCATCGGCGGACAGCGCCCACACGGTTCCGGCCGGATCGGTCGTCGCCTGCTGCACGTCGTGCACCAGGACCAGCTCCGGATGGATGTCGGGTGCCGGCGCGTCGGGTTGTTCCACCAGGAACAACCCGTCCGGCGTGCAAAGCCACAACCGGCCGTTCCGGTCGGTATCTGCCGTCACCACCCGGCCGACCGCGGGAAACCGCTCCACCTTGTTGCGCACCGGATCGATCCGGGCCAGCGGAGCGCCGACCGGCGCCAGCCAGACGCGCCCGGTCGGCGTCGCCTGGGCGACGTAGTTGGTTTCGGCGGAAACGGTTGCTGCCGTGTCGCCGATGGCGACGGTGCCGCTGTCGGTCGCGACCCAGAGCTGCCGGTTCGCCAGCCGGGTCATGGACCAGACGATGTTGCTGGGCAGGACGTCGTCTTCCGTCCAATGCTCCCAGCTGCCCAGACCAATGCTTCGAAATACGCCGGTCCCGAAGCTGCCGACCCACAAGGACCCTTCGCGATCGAACATGAAGGCCTGCAGGCGGTTGGTGGGCAGGCCGCCGCTATGATGCGCATAGGCGCGCCAGGTGGTGCCGTTCCAGTCGATCAGGCCGACGGCACCCTGCGTCAGGACGCCGCCATGCCGATCATCCAGGAGGCCGAGCCGTTCCGGATGGGAGACATAGGACGTGTGTTCGCCGTGCGCCGCCACGGCGCGGTCGCCATCCTTCGGCAGCACCGCGACCTCGAACCGGTCCCGGCCCGGCCTGCGCCAGGCGATGCGATCAAGGCTGCGGGCCCAGAGCGTGCCGTCGGAGGTCCGGATCGCCACCTGCCAGGTTTCCGCCGGCAGCCCCTTGGCTTCACCGAGCACCGCCACCCGTCCGCCCGCTTCGCGGCAGATGGAAACGCCGCACCCGATCAGCAGGCCGCCTCCGGCGTCCGGCATGACGAAGCGAGCCGCCGCCAGTTCCGGGACTCGTGACAGCGTCGCCGCGTCGAAGGCCGGCGAGAACCTGCCAACGGTCCCGGCGCGGACCGAAGCGCTGAGGAGCGTGCCGCCGACGTCGAGCACGACGCGTGCAGCACCAGCGACCAGGAGATGGGGAGACAGCAGACGGGCGGATCTTCGGATATCGACCCTGTTGAACGTCGGGCCGTCGCGGACGTACAGGCCGTTGGCGGTCACGACCCAGACCCGGCCGGTCTCGTCCGTGGCGATCTGCTGGACCCAGGCGGCCGAAGGCAGGCCGGCCTCGTAGGCGGTGATGCCCGCGCCGTCGTAGCGATAGAGACCGGCCTCCGTGCCGATCAGGACGTAGCCGTCCCGGTCCTGGGCCACGGCATAGATGGCGAGGTTGCCGAGGCCCTGCTCGTCGGTGAAGTTCTGGAACCGGGTGAATTGGGCCAGGGCGCCAGGGATCGAGCACCAGAGCAGAGGGAAGCCCAGGACCACCGCGCGCAGGACATGCCGCACCGCCGAGCGGCCGCGGTGCAAGGCTTGGATCGCCTGGTGGACAAACATGACGGCCGCCGCTCCTCCCCGGGCGACGGTATGTGGATCAAGGTTATTACCGTTTGCTGAAAATCGGAGCTCACGAGGCGATGAGGTTCCGTGCCGTCCGTTCGATCGGTCCGGCTCCGGCTGCCTGATGATCGCGGCGACGGAACGCCGTTCATCGTCGCAATATCTAGACGATCGCCGCCTCCGAGAGAACCGGATGATTTAGTTTCCGGCGCGCTATAAGTTGGTGAAACGAAACAAATCATTTGCTAAGGTATCCAGGATTAAGTAGCGAGAGATCCGAATCACACTTCGATCGCTCTCAGTTCTCAAGCTAGGATTTGCCGATGGCCGATACATTCGTCACCACGTCGATCAGTGGCGCGCAGTTCTCCGACGGTTCCACGCTGTCCGGAACCTGGACCGCCGAGTACGACAGCGTCGGCAACTTGGTGGCCGTTACCAACGCCACCTTCACGGTATCGGGCAGTGGCGGCACGACGACCTTCAGCAGCATGGGTACTCTGCCCTATGCGACATCGGCCAGCGGCTCGTCCTACGAGATCCACTCGCTGCATTCGAGCGGCGGCCAGTACAGCGCCCTCTACATCGACTGGAAGACGGAGGATCCCAGCTCGCTGTACGAGGGCACGCCGTCGCTCTACACTTCCGTCCTCAACGGCGCCAGCAGCAGCCCGACCACGCCGCTGCGACTGGTCGGCGACGGCAGCACCGGGGCAGGCTCAACGCCCGTCATCAGCGGCCTGCCATCCACCGAGACCGGCACCGACCATGCAACATCCACGCCCTTCGCCGCGGTCACCGTGTCGGACTCCGACGCAACCACCACCGTCAGCGCGACGATCACCCTCAGCAACAACGGTGTGCCCACCGATGCGGACGGCATCCTGAGCGGCACCGGCCTCAGCAAGACCGGCGGCCAGGTGGGCACGTATACCCTTACCGCCACGACGCCGGCCAACCTGACCGCAGAGCTGGACGCGCTGAAGTTCACGCCAACGGTCGGCCAGGTCGCTCTCGGCCATACCGTGTCCACCTTGTTCGACCTTTCCATCAACGACAGCGACGGGTCCACGTCGGCGAGTACCGTGCTCACGGTCACCGCCACCTGCTTCCTGCGCGGAACGATGATCGCGACGCCGTCCGGCGAGGCCAGGGTGGAAGACCTGCAGGCCGGCGACCTCGTCACCGTGCTGGAGAACGGGGTCCGTGTGGCCAAGCCGGCAACCTGGGTCGGCGGCCGCAGCGTCGACGTGGCGGAGTTCGGCGGCCGCACGGCAGCCTATCCGGTCCGCATCCGCAAGGACGCGTTTGCCGAGAACGTGCCGCATCGCGACCTGCTCGTCACCCCGGAGCACTGCATCCTGGCCGAAGCCGGCCTTGTCCCGGCGCGCATGCTGGTGAACGGCGGCTCCATCATCGTCGACCGTTCGGTTCCGGTGTACGACTTCTTCCACATCGAGCTGGACACGCACGGCATCCTCCTTGCCGAAGGCCTTTCCACCGAGAGCTATCTCGACACCGGAAACCGCGACCTGTTCTTGGACAGGAATGCCGGCGTATCCGTCAGGCGCGACGTCGTCATGGCCGCGCCGCTGACCGTCAGCCGGGAGCTGGTCGAGCCGATCTGGAGCCGCCTTGCCGACCGGGCGCGCCTGCTCGGCTTCCCGTGCAGCGACAGCGCCCCCGCCGTGACCGACCAGCCGGACCTGCGCCTGCTGCTTGAAGACGGCCGTGAGCTGACCGCGTGCTGGCATAACGGCCAGCGCCACATGTTCCACATCCCGCGCAGCGCGCGACCGGTACGCCTGCTGTCCCGTGCCGCCGTCCCGGCCGAGATCGTCGGTCCGTTCGTTGATGACCGCCGTACCCTGGGCGTGGCCGTCGGCAAGCTGGTGCTGTGGACCGGGCTGCAGGAGATCGTGGTCCCGACCGGCGCGCCGGAGCTCGGCGGCTGGCACACGCAGGAAGAAGCCCACCGCTGGACCGACGGACAGGCCGAGCTCGACCTGCCGGAAGCCGGACCGGACACCTTTCTCGACGTCCACCTGGCGGCGACCGGGCTTTACTGCGATCCGGTCGCCTAGCCTATCGTTTTGACGAGTATCTTCGACCGATCAGGCAATCCACCCGATCGGGATCTGCTCTGGACGCAGGGAAACCACGTCGCACGGAACAGCGTCCCGCCACGCAGGCGGTGTCGGAACGCTGCCGCCGGACAACGTTGGCGGGTCTGCCGTTCCTTCGCCTGGCTCGACGCGGCAGCACCAGGGAGACCATCCTGGCGAGCCGGGGCGCCATCGACGAGGCGCTTCAACAGCATGTCCGATCCCTGTCAAGATCGCGGTCCGCCGTGCCGGATCGCGGCATCGGCGTCGCGCCTTCCACGTCCGGCATCCCGGAGCCCGCCGATCCATGACAAATCCGCGACACACGCTGCACGCGCACCGGCATCACCATGGCTGGAACCGCGACAACCCGCCGGTCCTGCGCGTGGCCCCTGGCGACAGCGTCCTGTTCGAGACCGTGGACAGCTCCGGCGGCCAGTTGTCGCCGCACAGCACGCTGGACAGCCTGCGCGCGCTGGACTTCGGACGGGTCAACCCGGTCACCGGCCCGGTCCACGTCGACGGCGCCGCGCCGGGCGACGCGCTGGTGGTGCGGATCGAGCATTTCGGCCCGTCGGGCTGGGGCTGGACCGCCAACATCCCCGGCTTCGGACTGCTCGCCGACCAGTTTCCCGACCCGGCGCTGCACCTGTGGCAGTACGACGCCGGCACGCTGGCGCCGGCCGCGTTCGGCTCCTTCGCCCGGGTGCCGCTCAAGCCGTTCGCCGGCACGATCGGGGTGGCACCCGCCGAGCCCGGCCTGCACAGCGTGGTCCCGCCGCGACGGGTCGGCGGCAACCTGGACATCCGCGACCTCGGCGCCGGCACCACCCTCGTGCTGCCGGTCGAGGTGGCGGGGGCGCTGTTCTCAATCGGCGATACCCATGCAGCGCAGGGCGACGGCGAGGTGTGCGGCACCGCGATCGAGAGCCCGATGACGGTGGCGCTCCGGTTCGAGCTGCTCAAAGGCGCCGCCCCGCGATTTCCCCGCTACGAGCTGCCCGGCCCGGCAACGCGGCACCTCGATTCGCATGGCTACGACGTCACCACCGGGATCGGCCCGGACCTGTCGGCTTGCGCCCGCGACGCGGTGTCCGGGATGATCGACCTGCTGGTGGCGCGGCACGGCATGGCTCCGGTCGAGGCCTACATGCTGGCCAGCGTCGCCGGTGACCTGCGCGTCTCGGAAATCGTCGACGTGCCGAACATGGTGGTCTCGCTTTACCTGCCGCGCGTGCTGTTCGCCTGAGCGGCGGTGGTGTCACGATCTGGTGTCAAACCAGCGGTGGAACCAGGCGAGCGTGCGACGGCGCAGGTCGTCGCGGTCCGCCTCGCGCCGGAGCGCGTGCCCCTCGCCGGGATAGACCACGAAGTCGGTCGGCACGTTCAGCGCCTTCATCGCGGTGTAGTATTCCAGGCTTTGCGGCATCGGGCACTCGGCGTCGCGCTCGCCGACCGCGATCAGCACCGGGGTGGAGACGCCGCGCATGTGGGTGATCGGCGAGGCGCGCAGGTAGGGCTGAGGGTTGTCGTACACCGAGCCGCCGAAGTTGACCTCGTCGGAGCCGGCCTGCGGCGCCTCGCCCTCGATCGACAGCCAGTCCGACACCCCGGCATCGGCCACGCCGGCGCGGAAGCGGTGCGTCTGCGTGACCGCCCACATCGTCATGTAGCCGCCATAGGAGCCGCCGGTGATGCCCAGGCGGTGGTCGTCGACCGGCGCCGCGCGCTCGGCCGCGTCAATCCCGGTGAGCACGTCGCGCCAGTCGCCGCCGCCGAGGTCCTGGATGCTGGCCGCCGCGAACGCCTCGCCCTGGCCGAAGGAGCCGCGGTAGTTCGGCTCGAACACGTCCCAGCCCTGCGCCAGCAGCGCCCGCACGTTGCCCTGCGCCGACGGGAACACCGGGGTGGCCGCCGCTTCCGGGCCGCCATGCACCAGCACCACCATCGGCCGCCGGGTTCCGGCGGGTCCCCCGGTCGGCTGCAGCAGCCAGCCCTGCACGTCGAGCTTGTCGTCGCGCCAGCTCACCGAGCGGGCGGTGAAGGGGGCGGGCTGGCCGGCATTGGCCTGGGTGATCGCGTGCCAGCGGCCGATCGGCCCGGCGACGATCTCCGGCGGGTCGGTGAAGCTTTCGGCGACCGCGGCGATGCCGTGCCGGCTGCAGGACACCGACATCGTCTGCCGCTCCGACGACAGCGCCTGGTGCCCGGACCAGGACGGGCCGTTCCCGTCGAGCCTCCTGATCGACACCGTGTCGCCGGCCAGGGTCACGCCGGTCAGGCCGTCGCCGCAGCGCCAGTCGATCGCGGTGACGGTGGCGTGCGAGCCCGGGGTCAGGTCGCGTGGCGTTGCGCCGGCGCCGGCGTCGAGCGGCAGCAGGAAGGCGTCGCCGCCGGTGGAGCCGAAATCGCTCATCCAGCCGCCGATGAAGGCGACGCTGCGTCCGTCGGGCGACATGGCGGGAGCGGCCAGCTGTTCGCGCGGTCCGGGCGCGAACAGCACACGCGTGCTGCCGTCCGCGTCGAAGGCGTAGAGCCTGGCAATCCACCAGTTGTCGTCGCCGTCGCCGTGCGCCGCGGTGCCGACGAAGCCGCCGTCCGGGCGCCAGTCGAACTCGTAGACGTAGAGGTCGGCCGGCGAGACGAAGCGCAGCGCCTGCCCGTCCAGCACGGCGATGCGCTGCTCGTCGACCGCGGTGCCGATCTCGCCCGTCAGCGGCGCTGCCGCCTCGGTGCGGCCGACGCGCTTGTGCGCGCTTTGCGTCGCCAGCACGGCGAGCCGGTCGCGCGGTCCGTAGCGCAGGGACACCAGCGGCCCGTCGAATCCCAGCAGCCGGCGCGGCGTGCCGCCGGCGGCGGCGAACGCCTGGATGTCGGTGGTGCCGTCGGCGGCGTGGTCGAGCAGGAAGCCGCGGCGGGTGCCGGCGCCGCGCCAGGGGGGGGGCGCG
>CAXTOD010000014.1:18122-20315 GCA_964245705.1 uncultured Acetobacteraceae bacterium | reverse complement strand
GTCGCGGATCCGGTCGCGCAGCGCCGCGGCGTTCACGGCGGGTCGCCCGCCGCCCAGCCGGCGCGCAGGGCTCCCGCGTGGGCTGCCAGCCGGCCGGCCACGATCGCCGCGCGCAAGCTCCGCATCAGCCCCTGGTAGTAGTGGAGGTTGTGCCAGGTCAGCAGCATCGGCCCCAGGATCTCGTCCGCCCGGAACAGGTGATGGAGGTAGGCACGGCTGTGCCGGGCGCAGGCCGGGCAGGAACAGCCGGGCTCGACCGGTCGGGGATCGACGGCGTGCCGGGCGTTGCGCAGGTTCAGGACGCCGGCGCCGGTATAGGCGCGCGCGGTGCGTCCGGCGCGGGTCGGCATCACGCAATCGAACATGTCGAGGCCGCGCGATACCGCGCCAAGCAGGTCGTCCGGGGTGCCGACGCCCATCAGGTAGCGCGGCCGGTCGTCGGGCAGCAGCGGCACGGTGGTGTCCAGGGTCGAGAACATCAGCGCCTGGCCTTCGCCTACGGCGAGGCCGCCGACGGCGTAGCCCTCGAAGCCGATCTCCCGCAGCGCGCGCACGCTTTCCGCGCGGAGCTCCGGCTCCACCCCGCCCTGCACGATGCCGAACTGGGCGTAGCCGTCGCGGGGCACGAAGGCGTCGCGCGAGCGGGCCGCCCAGCGCATCGACAGCCGCATGGAGGCGGCGATCGCGTCGGTGCTCGCGGGCAGGGCAGGGCACTCGTCGAAGCATAGGGTGATCGTGGCGTCGAGCGCGTGCTGGATCGCGGTGGAACGCTCCGGGGTCAGGCGGTGGGTGGTGCCGTCCAGGTGCGACCGGAAGGTGACGCCGTCCGCGTCCAGGGTGCGCAGGTGCCCCAGCGACATGACCTGGAACCCGCCGGAATCGGTCAGGATCGGGCCGGGCCAGTCCATGAACCGGTGCAGGCCGCCCAGCGCCTGCACCCGTTCCGCACCCGGCCTGAGCATCAGGTGGTAGGTGTTGCCGAGCACGATGCCGGCGCCGGTGGCGCGCACCGCGTCGGCGGTCATCGCCTTGACCGTGCCGGCGGTGCCGACCGGCATGAAGGTCGGCGTCGGCACCGTGCCGTGCGCGGTGTGCAGGTGTCCGGCGCGGGCGGCGCCGTCGGTCGCCTCGGCGGTCCAGGAGAGTCCCGTCACGCATCCCGCTCCAGCAGGCAGGCGTCGCCATAGGAATAGAACCGGTAGCCGCTGGCGATCGCCCGCGCATACGCGTCCAGCATCCGGTCGCGGCCGCTGAAGGCGCAGACCAGCATGAACAGGGTCGAGCGCGGCAGGTGGAAGTTGGTCAGCAGCAGGTCGGCGCTGCGGACCCGGTGGCCGGGCCGGATGAACAGGCTGGTCTCGCCGTCGAAGGCGTGCACCGTGCCGTCGGCATCGGCGGCGGTTTCCAGCAGGCGCAGCGACGTGGTGCCGACCGCGACGATCCGGCCGCCCGCGGCGCGCGCCCGGTTGATCGCGTCCGCCGCCGCCGGGCTGACGATGCCGCGCTCGGGATGCATCCGGTGCGCGTCCACCGCCTCCTCGCGCATCGGCAGAAAGGTGCCGGCGCCGACATGCAGCGTCACCGTGACGTGGCCGACGCCGCGTGCCCGTGCCGCGTCGAGCAGGGCGGGCGTGAAGTGCAGCCCGGCGGTGGGGGCGGCGACCGCGCCGTCATGCGCCGCGAACACGGTCTGGTAGTCGGCCTGGTCCGCTGTGGTGGGCCCGTCCGGCCGGTCGATGTAGGGCGGCAGCGCCAGGGCGCCGGCCGCGCGCAGGAAGCCGTCGAACGCCTCGCCCGCTATGTCGAAGCGCAGCACCGCGCCCCCCCCTGGCTCGCGCTCCAGCACCCCCGCGGACACCGTCGTGCCGGGAAAGCGCAGCACGTCGCCGTCATGCAGCCGGCGGGCGTTGCGCACCAGCACGTGCCAGCTGCCGTCGGGCAGGATCCGGTCCAGGGTGATGCCGATCCGCGCGTCGCCGCGCAGCGCCACGAGCCGGGCCGGGATCACCCGCGTGTCGTTGGCCACCAGGAGGTCGCCGGCGCGCAGCAGCGCGGGCAGCTCCGCCACCACGCGGTCGACGGTGCCGTCCCGGCGCACCTCCAGCAGGCGGGCGGCCTCGCGCGGACGCGCCGGCTCCTGCGCGATCCGCTCCGCCGGCAGGGCGAAATCGTAGTCAGAAAGGGTGGGCGGCG
>CAXTOD010000014.1:0-18112 GCA_964245705.1 uncultured Acetobacteraceae bacterium | reverse complement strand
TCGTAGTCCGAGGCGAGCAGGCTCATGGTCGGCACGATCTAGGTCCTTCCCGCCGTGCCGGCCAGTCCTTCGCCATCTCCCTGCCGTGTCCAGGCGTCTGGCGGAAACGGCGGGGTTGTGGTCTGAAGCGGCCCATGGAGACAGCGCTCCGCCGAAGCCCGCCGCTGTGGAGAAGCTTCCTCGCCTTTCTCGGGCCGATGATGCTGAGCAACGTGCTGCAGGCGGGATCGGGAACCGCCAGCAACGTCTTCCTCGGCCAGATGATCGGCATCGACGCCATGGCCGCGGCCAGCGTGTTCTTTCCGCTGGTGTTCTTCCTGGTGTCGCTGGTGATCGGCATGGGCGTCGGCGCTTCCGTGCTGATCGGCCAGGCCTGGGGGGCCGCCAACCTCGACCGGGTGCGCCGTGTGGCGGCGTCGACCCTGGTCGCGGTGCTGGCTTGCGGCCTGCTGGTGTCGCTGCTGCTGACCCCGGTGGCGCGCCCGCTGCTGCAGGCGATCGGCACCCCAGCCCGGGTGCTGCCGGGTGCCACCGCCTATGCCACGGTGATGCTGGGGTTCATGCCGCTGCTGTTCGCGTTCCTGCTGCTGACCGTGCTGCTGCGCGGCGTCGGCGATACCGTGACGCCGCTGCGGGCGCTGGCGATCACGCTCGGGGTGTCGATGGCGACGACGCCGGCGCTGATCCGCGGATAGCTCGGCCTGCCGCGCCTGGGCGTGGCCGCCGCCTGGGGCGCGGTGCTGGCCTGGGCGGTCGGCGTGGCGTGGCTCGGCTGGTTCCTGCGCCGGCAGGGCAGCCCGATGGCGCCGGACCGGCGCTTCTTGCACGCGATGTGCCCCGACTGGCGGATCCTCCGGCAGGTGCTGCGGCTCGGCGTGCCGTCGGCGGTGCAGATGGTGGCGATGGCGCTGGCGGAGATGGTGCTGCTGGGGCTGGTCAACCGGTTCGGGCCGGGCGCGACTGCGGCCTATGGCGCGGTCAATCAGGTCATGGCCTACGTGCAGTTCCCTGCGATGTCGGTCGGCATCACGGTGAGCATCCTGAGTGCGCAGGCGATCGGCGCCGGCCGGGCGTCGCGGCTGTCGGCGATCCTGCGCACCGGGCTGGTGCTGAACCTCCTGATCACCGGGATCCTGGTGCTGGTCGCCACCCTGTTCTCGCGCCGGCTGGTGGCGTTGTTCATCACCAGCGCCGCGGTGGTCGGCACCACCGAATCCCTGCTGCACATCGTGCTGTGGAGCGTGGTGGTGAGCGGGATCACCGGCATCCTGTCCGGGCAGATGCGCGCGAGCGGCGTGGTGCTGGTGCCGACCCTGATCCTGGTGCTGTCGATCGCGCTGGTAGAGGTGCCGGTGGCCTGGGGCCTGAGCCGCCGCGTCGGCCTCGACGGGGTGTGGATCGCCTATCCGACCGCCACGGTGGTCATGGCGCTGGCGAACCTCCTCTACTTCCGGCTGGTGTGGCGCCACCGGCCGATCCTGCGGCTCGCCTGAACCCTTCCGGCCCCTGGTCAGCCGGAATGGGATGGGGGAGAACCGGGAGCGTGTCGGGGTTTCCGGGAATGAAGGCTGCGTCGGCGGGACCTGCGGAGGTCCGGACCTATGGGAACGGGCGCCGGGCGCGGTTCTGCACCGGCTCGATCATGCGTCACACCGCGATGATGGCCGGCACCGGCGCGGTCGGGCTGATCGCGGTGTTCGCGGTCGACCTGCTCAACCTGTTCTACATTTCCCGCCTCGGCGACCGCGGCCTGACCGCGGCGATCGGCTTCACCGGCGCCGTCGGCATGCTGCAGCTGGCGGTCTCGATCGGCATGTCGATCGGGCTCGGCGCGGTGGTGTCGCGGCTGATCGGCGCCAACCGGTTCGAGGAGGCGGGACGCGTGGCCTCCTCCGCCCTGCTGGTGATGTCGGTGGTGATGCTGCTGATCGGCCTGCTCACCGTGCTGCTGCTCCGCCCGATCCTCCTCGGGCTCGGCGCCACCGGCGACACCTTCCACGCGGTGGCGGCCTACGTGCGCATCGTCTCGCCCTGCCTGCCGCTGATCGCGCTGGGCATGGGGTTCTCCTCCCTGCTGCGGGCGCTGGGCGACGCGCGCCGCTCCATGACGGTGACGCTGTGGGGGGCGGCGGTGACCGCCTGTCTCGACCCGCTGCTGATCCTGGGCTTTGTCACCGGGCTGCACCTGGGGCTGGTCGGGGCTGCATTCTCCACCGTCGCCTCGCGCGGCACCGCGGCGCTGCTGGGCTTCCTCGGCGTGCGGCGGCACGGGCTGCTGCACCGGCCGGGCCTCGCCCGGCTGCTGCCGGATGCCCGCCGGGTGGGCGTGGTGGCGATGCCGGCGATCCTGACCAACCTCGCCACCCCGGTGGGAGCGGCCTATACCACCCATGCCCTGGCCCGGTTCGGCCTGCAGGCGGTCGCCGGGCAGGCGACGATCGACCGCATCACCCCGGTGGCGTTCGCCTTCATCTATGCGCTCACCGGGTCGGTCGGGCCGATCATGGCGCAGAACCTCGGCGCCGGGTTGTGCAGCCGGGTGCGGGACACGCTGCGCGACTCGCTGCTGCTGGTGCTGGGCTGCGTGCTGGCGATGTGGGCGCTGCTGGCCGCCCTGCAGGACCAGGTGGTGCTGCTGTTCTCCGCCACCGGCACCAGTGCCGTGCTGATCCACCTGTTCTGCTCGCTGACGGTGGCGGGCTTCCTGTGGGTGGGCGCCCTGTTCGTGGCCAACGCCGCGTTCAACAACCTCGGCCACCCGCTGCTGTCCACCCTGTTCAACTGGGGGCGGGCGACGCTGGGCACGATCCCGTTCGTGACCCTCGGCACCCGCTACGGCCCGGTCGGCGTGCTGCTGGGCCAGGCGGCGGGCGGGATGGTGTTCGGCACCCTCGCGGTGGTCACCGCCTTTGCCGTCACCCGCCGGCTGCGGCCGGAACAGGCCGGCCCGGGCGTCGCGATGGACGTGCCGGGCGGCACGGCCAAGGCGGCGATGGCCGAGCTGGCGGATCTGGGAAGCGCCGGGCCGGCACCTGCGAAGCCCTGACGGATCAGGCCGAGCCCGGCAGCTCGAAGGGCTGCGTGCGGTCGCCGGCGAGCAGCGCCTGGCAGTGCTGGCCGAAGCGCCAGGCCTCGCCCGGCCGCTCGCGGCGCAGCGACCAGATCACGTCGTAGCAGTCCTTCGGCCAGCGCCACCCCTCGGAGTTCCGGCAGGACCTGCGGAGCGGCCACCGCGCGGGCCAGCGCCGGCAGCCCCTGGTGCTGCCAGCACACCAGGACGGTTCCGGCTTGTGCCGCCAGCGCCGCCCCGAACGCGGCCTCCTGGTGTAACGCCCAGCGAAGGTCCACGACCAGCCCCAGCTTCGCCGCCAGCGGCAGCACGGTCTGTTCCGGCCGCCGGCTATGCCCGCCGCCCTTGCGGAACGCCGAGGCGTGGATCCGGTCCGGCCGCGGCAGGCGCGACCCGGGCAGCGCGCCCGGCGCCAGCAGCGCCGCAAGCCCGTCGGCGCGCTGCCAGCCCCGGATCGTCAGCGACTTCGCATCCTGCCGGCCGTCGGGCGTGATCCCGTCGCTCCCGTCCGGACCGCCGGGCTTCTCCGCGTGGCGGAGCAGCAGGATCTCGGTTGCGGCTATGCGGTTCCCGTTCATGCCCTTCCCGTGCCGGCGAACGCCCGGCGCGTCATCCGCTTGTCCGGGCTGCCGGGCAGCCGGCGCAACACCGGGTTGGCGCGACACGCCCCCTTGGGCCTAGGCTCGCCGCCGCGAGACCCGCCGGTGGGGCTCGACCCGTCGCGAGCCCGTTCATGACCGCCCTGCCCGTCAGCACCCCGCAGCCGATCGAGGATCACGGCCTGGTCGGCGACCTGCGCACCGCCGCCCTGGTCGCCCGGGACGGCGCGGTGACGTTCCTGTGCCTGCCCGAGTTCGACAGCCCCACCGTGTTCGCCTCCCTGCTCGACCCGGCCGGCGGCATCTTCCGCATCATCCCCCGGCACGAGGCCCTGCGCACCTCGCAGATGTACCTGCCGGACACCAACGTCCTCCTCACCCGCTTCATGTCGGACAGCGGCATCGCCGAGCTGACCGACCTGATGCCGGTGCACGGGTCCGACGGGCCGCAGCGGCTGCAGCGGCGGGTCCGGGTGATCCGCGGCGGCTTCGACTTCGACATGGTCTGCGCGCCGCGCTTCGACTACGGGCGCCGGTCACGCGCGCTCGAAGGGAACGAGTTCGTGGCGGAGGACGGCAGCCTCCGCCTGCGCCTGCGCGCCACCGTGCCGCTGCGCGCCGAGGACGGCAACCTCCACGCCGAGTTCCACCTCGACCGCGACGGCGAGGCCTGCTTCTTCCTGGAGGTGAACCCGGAGAACCCGGACACGGCGGCGAGCTGCGCCGAGGCGGATGCCGGCTTCGCCGCGACGCTGGCCTTCTGGCACCGCTGGGTCGAGCGGTCGCGCTATGTCGGCCGCTGGCGCGAGGTGGTGACGCGCTCGGCGCTGGCGCTCAAGCTGCTCACTTCGGCCGTGCACGGCGCCCCCGTCGCCGCCGCGACCTTCGGCCTGCCGGAGGAGTTCGGCGGCGAGCGCAACTGGGACTACCGCTACGTCTGGATACGCGACGCGTCGTTCGCGATGTACGCGTTCATCCGCCTCGGCCTGATCGACGAGGCGGAAGCGTTCGTCGACTGGATCGGTGCCCGCGCCAGGCAATGCGGCAAGGACGAGCGGCTGCACGTCGCCTATGCGCTCGACGGCAGGAGCGAGCTGCCGGAGCACACGCTCGATCACTGGGAGGGACACCGGCAGTCGCGTCCGGTGCTGATCGGCAATGCGGCGGCGACGCAATTCCAGCTCGACATCTACGGCGAGCTGATGGACTCCGTGTATCTCGCCAACAAGTACGGCAGGCCATCCTCGTACGAGGACTGGCGCGGCATCGTCGACATGGTCGGGTGGCTGGGGGCCAACTGGCGGCGGCCGGATGCCGGGATCTGGGAAGGGCGCGGCGAGATGCAGTCGTTCCTGCATTCCCGGGTGATGTGCTGGGTGGCGGTAGACCGTGCGATCCGGCTGTCGCAGAAGCGTTCGCTGCCGGCGCCGCTTCCCGACTGGAACGCGCTGCGTCTGGAGATCCACGCCTCCATCCACGAGGAGTTCTGGCGCGAGGACCTCGACAGCTTCGTGTCCTACCCGGGCGCGGACGCGCCGGACGGATCCATGCTGCTGATGCCGCTGGTCCGGTTCATCTCGCCCTGCGACCCGCGCTGGGTCGGCACCATGGCGCTGGTGCAGCGCACGCTGGTGGAGGACGCGCTGGTATTCCGCCGCACCGCCCGCGACCGGGCGCTGGACGGGCTAAAGGGCGAGGAGGGCTCGTTCCTGGCCTGCTCGTTCTGGTACGTCGAGTGCCTGGCGCGCATGGGGCGGCTGGTCGAGGCGCGGCTGCTGTTCGAGAAGCTGCTCGGCTACGCCAGCCCGCTCGGGCTCTACGCGGAGGAGCTGTCGCCGACCGGGCGGCACCAGGGCAACTATCCGCAGGCGCTCACCCACCTGGCCCTGATCAGCGCCGCCAGCTTTCTCGACCGCGCCCTGGGCCGGGATCGCGCGACGCCCTGGTCCTGAACCGGTCGTTCTCCGCCTGCCGCCAGAATAAAGCCTTTGTTCATTTGTCGTGGGCATCGTCCGGTTCGTTACGCCGGAGGTCGCCATGCTTTCCAACGTTGCCATGCGCACCAAGATCGTCGGCGGCTTCGCGGCCGTGCTGGTCTGCACCGTCGTCCTCGGCCTGTTCGCGCTGCAGCGGCTCGGCGTCATGGACCACACCTCCGCCGTCATCGGCAGCGTCGCCCTGCCGAGGACCCGGGGCCTGGACGACATCGCCTACCAGACCATGCGCTACCGTCAGCTGGAAGCCGACGCGGCGCTGGCCCCCGATCCCGACTCACGGCACGGCGACGAGGCCGCGCTGGCGCGCGCCGGCGACGCGGCAGAGACGGCGTTCGTCGCCTATGACGAGCTGCTCCACCAGGACGGGGAACGCCGGCGGGTATCCGGGATGCGGCACGCCTGGACCGACTACGTCCAACAGGACGGGAGGTACTTCAGCGCCCTGCACGCCAGCGACGTGGACGGCGCCGTCGGCCTCTATCGCGGCGACATGCAGCACAGCTTCATGCTGTTCCAGGACAGGCTGCACGCCGAGATGATGCAGAACGCCGCCGCCGCAGCCGCCGCGTCCCGGCACGGGAGCAAGGTGCACGCGTCGGGGCGCCGCTGGATCCTGGTGGCGATCGGCCTGGCGGCGCTGCTCTGCGTCGCCGCCGGCTGGAGCCTGGTCCGCAACATCGCGGTGCCGCTGGTGGCGATGACCACCGCGATGCGCCGCCTCGCCGGCCACGACATGGGGACGATCGTTCCAAGCGCCGGACGCGGCGACGAGATCGGCGCGATGGCGGCGGCGCTGCAGGTGTTCAAGGACAGCATGGAAAAGGCCGACCGTCTCCGGGCGGAGAAGGAGGCCGAGCACGCGGCGCGCGAGCAGCGCACTGCGCGGATCGAGAGCTTGGTCGGCGCCTTCGAGCAGCAGATCGGCCGCACCGTCTCGGTGCTTGCCGCGGCCTCGACCGAGATGGAGGCCACCGCCTCCTCCATGACCGAGACGGCCACCCATACCGACACCCGGGCGGTCGCCCTGGCGCAGGCCGCGGAGGAATCCAGCAGCGGCGTGCAGACCGTCGCCGCCGCCTCCAGCCAGCTCGCCGCCTCCATCACCGAGATCAACCGCCAGGTGGTCTCCTCGGCCGGCCTCACCAGCCAAGCCGTCGGCAGCGTGCGCCGCACCGACGACACGGTGCGCGCGCTGTCGGACAGCGCGGGCCGGATCGGCAAGGTGGTGGAGCTGATCACCAGCATCGCCAGCCAGACCAACCTGCTGGCGCTGAACGCGACCATCGAGGCGGCGCGCGCCGGCGACGCCGGCAAGGGCTTCGCGGTGGTGGCGTCGGAGGTGAAGAGCCTGGCGCAGCAGACCGCGCGCGCCACCGACGAGATCGCCGCCCAGATCGCCCAGGTGCAGCAGGCGACGGGCGGGGCGGTCGACGCCATCCGGCAGATCGGCGGCCTGATCGAGGAGGTCGGCGTCATCACCCACTCGATCGCTGCTGCGGTGGAGCAGCAGGGCGCGGCCACGGCCGAGATCGCCCGCAACGTGCAGCAGACCGCCGCCAGCACCCGGATCGTGACCAGCAACATCTCGGGCGTCAGCCGGGCCGCCAACGACACCGGCACCGCCGCGACCGAGGTGCTGGGCGCCGCCGGGGACCTGTCGCGTCAGGCGGAGAACCTGTCCGCGGAGGTGACCCGGTTCATCGCCTCGATCAGGGCGGCCTGACCACGCCCGGCGGAGGATCAAGCGTCTAGCCCTGGTAGGAGGCGATCTCGATCAGGTTGCCGTCCGGGTCCAGGCAGTACACCGAGGTGATCGGCCCCAGCGCGCCGAGCCGCGTCACCGGACCCTCCGTCACAACCACGCCGCATTGGCCGAGGTGCTCGACCACGTCGTCGCTCGCCACCGCGGTGACGAAGCACAGGTCCTGGCTGCCCGGCAGCGCGTCCTCGGCGGTGGTCCAGCCCTCGGCGCCAAAGGGGCGCAGGTTGATCTTCTGGCCGCCGTACTTGAGCGCGCAGCGCCGGTTGCGGCCATACTCCTCGTGCTCCATGCCAAGCACGCGCTGGTACCAAGACGAGGTCTTCTCCACGTTCCTGCAGGTAATCACGAGGTGGTCGAGCCGGTCGACGGTGAAGCGCATGGGATTGAACGCCGTCCTGCTCAGGTGAGGCCGTCGTAGAAGTCGTGGCCCTTGTCGTCGATCACGATGAAGGCGGGGAAGTCCTCCACCTCGATCTGCCACACCGCTTCCATGCCAAGCTCGGGATATTCCAGCACCTCAACCTTGCGGATGCAGTCCTGCGCCAGCCGCGCC
Organism: uncultured Acetobacteraceae bacterium; assembly: GCA_964245705.1. GTDB lineage: Bacteria > Pseudomonadota > Alphaproteobacteria > Acetobacterales > Acetobacteraceae > Lichenicola. The sequence goes on along the minus strand of CAXTOD010000014.1, from coordinate 10,131 downwards.
GCCGGCCCGCCGACCGAGCCGAGGTAGAAGCCGCCATGCTTGTGGCAGGCCTCCTTGACCGCGCGGGACCGGTTGCCCTTGGCCAGCATCACGAACGACCCACCGGCGTCCTGCAGCATGTCGACGTAGCTGTCCATGCGGCCGGCAGTGGTGGGGCCGAACGAGCCGGTCGGCATCCCGTCCGGCGTCTTGGCCGGGCCGGCATAGTAGACGGGGTGGTTCTTCAAGTAGTCCGGCAGGCCCTCGCCGTGGTCGAGCCGCTCCTTGAACTTGGCATGCGCGATGTCGCGCGCCACCACGATCGTCCCGGTCAGCGACACACGTGTCCCCACCGGATGCCGCGACAATGTCTGCCGGATCTCCCACATTGACCGGTGGAGATCGATGGCGACCACCTCGCCGCCCAGCGTCTCGTCGGTCGCCTCCGGCAGGTATTGCGCCGGGTCGGTCTCGAGCTGCTCGAGGAAGACGCCCTCCGGCGTGATCCTGGCCTTGATCTGCCGGTCGGCGGAGCAGGACACGCCGATTCCCACTGGCAGCGAAGCGCCGTGACGCGGCAGCCGCACCACGCGCACGTCGTGGCAGAAGTACTTGCCGCCGAATTGCGCGCCGATGCCGAGCGACTGGGTGAGGCGGTGCACCTCGCCTTCCAGCTCGACGTCGCGGAAGGCGTGGCCGAGCGGGCTGCCGTCGGTCGGCAGCGTGTCGAGGTAGCGGGTGGAGGCGAGCTTCACCGTCTTGAGCGTGAGCTCGGCCGAGGTGCCGCCAATCGCGATCGCCAGGTGGTAGGGCGGGCAGGCCGAGGTGCCCAGCGTGCGTATCTTGGTGCCGAACCATTCCAGCAGGTGCTCACGGCTGGACAGCAGCGCGCGCGTTTCCTGGAACAGGAAGGTCTTGTTGGCAGAGCCGCCGCCCTTGGCGATGAACATCAGGTGCAGCTCGTCGGCGTGGTGCTCGCCGGGAGCGGCCGCGATGTCGAACTGCACCGGCAGGTTGGTGCCGGTGTTGACCTCCTCGAAGGTGGTCACCGGCGCCATCTGCGAATAGCGCAGGTTGGTCTCGGTGTAGGTGCGGTGCACGCCGAGCGACAGCGCCTCCTCTTCGTCGCCCTCGATCCAGACACGCTGTCCCTTCTTGCCGAATACCAGGGCGGTGCCGGTGTCCTGGCACATCGGCAGCACCCCGCCGGCGGCGATGGACGCGTTCTTGAGCAAGTCCAAGGCGACGAAGCGGTCGTTGGCCGACGCCTCCGGATCATGGAGGATGCGGGACAGCTGCCGGAGGTGGCCAGGCCGCAGCAGGTGCGACACCTCGCGGAAGGCGGTCGCGGCGAGCTCGGTCAGCGCCTCCGGCCGGACCCGCAGCACCGTTCTGCCGTCGCAGTCCGATACCAAGACGCCGTCGATCTCCAGCCTGCGCCAGGGTGTTGCGTCCGGGCCCAGCGGGAACATCGGGGTGTAGGCGAAGGGCCGGACCGGCGGACGGGCGGAGGAGGGCGGCAGGGCGTTCATGGCGATCCGGATCGAGGCGGCGGGGTTCAGCTCTAGGAGGGGCTGCGCTTGCGGAACGCGTCGAGGCTCACGACCTGCGGCGTCGGGTCGGGCGCCGGACCCTCCGGCGGTGCCGGCTCGGGTGCCGGCTCGGGCACCACCGTGAGCTCCGTCGCAGGCGCCGGTGCCGGCTCCGCCGCCCCGACCGGGGCAGGCGTGAAGCGCAGCGCCAAGCGCACATGCGGGTCGGCGAAGCCGGTGATGGCGCGCAGCGGCACCGCGAGGGTGGTGGGCACGGAGCCGAACGACAGCCCCACCGTCAGCAGTTGCGCTTCCTCGTCGACCTTGAGGTCCCAGAACTGGTGCTGCAGCACGATCGTCATCTCGTTGGGATACTGCGCCAGCATCCGCTTCGGGATCACGGTCAACGGGTCGTCGGTGCGGAAGGTGATGTAGAAGTGGTGGCCACCCGGCAACCCGTCGGCGGCGGCATGCTTGAGCGCCCTAACCATCACCTCGCGATAGGCCTGCTCGATCCAGCTTTCATAGGGCAGCAGGCTGTCCGCCATGTCGCCATCCTCGCCGGCGCCGCCGCGATCGTCCTCGGCCATGCTGGGCTCCTCGTGTGTGACGCGGCACCCCGGACACCGGGAGCGGGTCTCGATACGGCGCAGCCATGCGACAATCGATGGTGCGGTGCAAGTCGCCAACGCGCGAGCGGTCCTGCACGGACGCCGATGAATGAGTGAGGGGGCTTCTGTTGCCCGGTGCCCCCCCGAACCGCGCTTGTCACTTATGCAGCGACAGCGAGCGCCTCATGATTGTCATTGGCACTTGTGATATGACCCGATAACGGCGGTATCATGCCGAGCAAAAGGTAGGTCTTTACCACGCGTGTCGAGCCTGTTTCGTCCCCGCATGTCCCGTCGCCGGGATGGTGGAGACGCCGGGCACTGCCCCCGGGTCCACAACGTTTATTCCACGTACCGTTTATCGCCGTAGCCGAGGTTACCCTCTTGCACTGCCTTATATAGGGCAACCCAGGGTCGCCGTCCAGGTGCTGGACGCTGGCCGGACCCGACCGGGGAATGCTAACCCCGGACGCGCCATTCCCCGCGTGCCCGAGGAAGCCGATGCAGAACCTGTCCCCCGCTCCGGCCTCCCTCTTGACCGAGGCCCAGCAGGCCGAGATCACCGAGGCGCGGGCCGCCGCCGCGACCACCAGTCGCCCTACGGCGCCGGGGCTGGAAGCGCTGCTGTTCCAGCCGATCCCAGTGCTGGACAAGGGCTTCGTGCGCGTCGTCGACTACATGGGCGACGACGCCGCGGTGGTGCAGGGCGCCCGCGTGTCCTACGGGCGCGGCACGCGGGCGGTGCAGAGCGACCGCGGCCTGATCCGCTACCTGATGCGGCACCGCCACACCACGCCGTTCGAGCTGGCCGAGATCAAGCTGCACGTGCGCGCGCCGATCTTCGTCACCCGGCAATGGTTCCGCCACCGCACCGCCTCCATCAACGAGTACTCCGCCCGCTACTCGGTGCTGGAGCGCGAGTTCTACATCCCCCCGTCCGAGGCGGTGGCGGCGCAGTCGGACTCCAACCGGCAGGGACGGGGGGCGGCGATGGCGCCGGAGCAGGCAGCGCGGGTGGTGGAGATGCTGCGCGACGACGCCGCACGCTGCTACGACAACTACCTGTGGATGCTGAACGAGGCCGAAGGCGAGGCGCACGATCCGGAGCGTGCCGGCGTCGCCCGGGAGCTGGCGCGGATCAACCTGCCGGTGGGCATCTACACCCAGTTCTACTGGAAGGTGGATTTGTGGAACCTGCTGCGCTTCCTGTCCCTGCGCGCCGACCCGCACGCCCAGGCGGAGATCAGGGCCTTCGCCGACGCGATCCTGGGCGTGGTGCAGGCCTGGGTCCCGGCCGTACACGACGCGTTCGCCGACTACGTGATGAACGCCGCCACCCTGTCAGGCCCGGCGACCGCGCTGCTTCGCGCCGCCCTGGCCGGCGGCGAGCCGCTCGATCCGGCTGCCTTCGGGCTGGGCGGCCGCGAGCTGCGCGAGCTGGTCGAGATGATGCCGGAGCTGGCGGGCCGGATCCGCGGCTAGACGCGCGGTTCCGGCACGGGTGACCTGGATCGGTCGGATCCCGTCGCGCTTCTTTATCGACCAGAATCCCGCAAACGAGGCTTGCCGAACCATGTCAGACCGTTAATGTCTGTCCAGAAGTTGAGCACCATCCCGTGTCCCGAAGCGGATGGTCATAGCTTCTGCTTGCATCACGGGCATCAAGGTCGCGCAGCGCGAGGAGGATCACGCTTGTCATCCAGGAACATCGTGCAACGGGCGGGGCTCGGCGCCCTTGCCTGTTTCGCCGCGGCCGGCGCGCAGGCCGCGACCGGCGACGCCCTGATCAGGGGACCGGTCTCCGACGCGTCTCTCACCACCCTGTCACGCTCGATGCCAGCCGCGATCGCGTCCGCTACCGATGCCGGTCCGCTCGCGTCCGCACACGTGCTGCAGCACCTGCAGCTGGCGCTGAAGCGGCCGGCGGACCGGCAGGCGGCGCTCGACGCGCTGGTGCTGGCGCAGACCACCAAGGGCTCGGCGGACTACCACCGCTGGCTCACCCCGGCCGAGCTGCGTGACCAGTACGGCCCGAACGCCGCCGACATCGCCGCCACCGTGACGTGGCTGCAGTCGCGCGGGCTGGTGGTGAACAAGGTGTCGCCGACCGGCATGTCGATCGACTTCTCCGGCACCGCGGCGAGCGTCGGCGCCGCCTTCCACACCACGCTGCACAGCTACACCCGGCTCGGGCAGCAGCACTTCGCGGCGTCGGGCGAGCAGTCCTTCCCGGCGGCGCTCGGCCCGGTGGTGACCGGCGCCGTGCTCGGCAACTTCTTCCCGCGCCCGATGCTGGCGGCCAGCCGCAAGCCGCCCGCCGCAGCACTCGCGAGCGCCAAGGTGCAGAAGGTCGGCACCAGCTACACCATGGCGGTGCAGGGCACGACCTTCTTCGCGGTGACGCCCAGCGACTTCCACACCATCTACGACGAGAACGGGCTGTTCAGCGGCTCCAGCGTGGTCGGCAAGGTGACCGGCAAGGGCGTCACGGTGGCGGTCGCCGAGCAGACCGACATCAACCCGGCCGACGTGCAGAACTTCCGCTCGCAGTTCGGGCTGTCGAGCTTCGCCGGCACCCTCAGCATCACCCACCCGGGCGGCTGCGTCGATCCGGGCTTCACCGGCGACGAGGGCGAGGCGGCGCTCGACGCCGAGTGGTCGGGCGCGGTGGCGCCGGACGCGGCGATCATCGAGGCGGCCTGCTCGTCCAGCGAGACCGGGTTCGGCGTGATGACCGCGCTGCAGAACCTGGTCGAGGGCGGCACCCCGGCCTCGGCGATCTCGGTCTCCTATGGCGGCGCCGAGTTCGAGAACGGCGTCGTGTTCCTGACCGAGTGGTCCAACCTGGTGGAGGAGGGAGCGGCCGAGGGCATCTCCATCTTCGTGTCCACCGGCGACGGCGCGGCCGACATCGCCGACACCGGCGCCACGCTCGCCACCAGCGGCCTCAACGTCAACGGGCTCGCGTCCAACATCTACGACACCGCGGTCGGCGGCACCGACTTCGGCGACACCGTGGTCGGGCTGAACAGCACCTTCTGGAGCAGCACCAACAGCACCAGCGGCGGCTCGGCCAAGAGCTACGTGCCGGAGATCCCCTGGGACAACAGCTGCGGCTCCTACGTGAACTGGGCCGGCGCCGGCGCCGCGGGCCCGCTGCAGAACTGCAACAACCCGCAGACCGCGACCACCTACCAGAACGTGGTCGGCGGCAGCGGCGGGCAGAGCCTGCTGTTCGCCAAGCCGTCGTGGCAGCTGACCGGCGTGCCGGGCGTGCCGAAGGACGGCGTGCGCGACCTGCCCGACATCTCCCTGTTCGCCGCCAACGGGCAGTGGAACCACTTCTATCTCGAGTGCATGTCGAACACGGCCGAGGGCGGCGTGCCGTGCGACTTCTCCAACCCGAACGACTTCCTCGGCTCCGCCTTCGGCGGCACCTCGTTCGCGGCCCCCGACTTCGCCGGCATCGCCGCCCTGGTGGCGGAGCTGTACGGCAAGGTCGGCAACATGGCGCCGGCGCTGTACCAGATCGCCAAGGTCCAGTACAAGAACAAGCTGCTCGCCGCCCAGTGCCAGACCACCAACTTCCCGGCGAACCCGCTCTGCGTGTTCCACGACGTCGCGGTGGGCGACAACTCGGTGGCCTGCCAGGCCGGCACGCCGAACTGCTACACCAACAGCCTGTCCACCAAGGGCATCGGCATCTCCTCGACCAGCACGACCACGCAGTCGACCGCCTTCAACGCGGGCGTCGGCTACGACCTCGCGACCGGCCTCGGCTCGGTGGACATCCCGCAGCTGCTGCTGAACTTCTGAACGAACGCCGGGCGGCGGAGCGATCCGCCGCCCGGCGTGACCAGCGACAGGTCGCGTGACGGCAAGGCTCCGGCGGCGAAAGCTTCCGGGGCCTTTTCGTGTCGGCCGCCGCCGACGCATCTCTCGCCGCGCTGCGCCGTTGCGGGGATCAGCAGGTCCCAGAGGTGCCCGATGAAGATCCCGACCCGGTTGCATGGCGCGATCGACTACGCCATGACCTCGCTGCTCGGCAGCCTTGCCGTATCCGGCGTGTTGCCGCGGCCGGTGCGGCGCGTGGTCGGCACGGCGTCCGCCTCCCACGGCTCCTATGCGGCGCTCACTGACTACGAGGCGGGGCTGCGCCCGGTGCTGGCCATGCGTACCCACCTCCTGCTCGACGCCGCCGGCGGGGCCGCCCTGTGCGGCGCCGCCCTGGTGATGCGGCGGCAGCCCGCAGGCAGCCGCGCGCTGCTGCTGGCCATGGGCACGTCGGAGCTGCTGGTGACGGCGTTCAGCAGCGCCAACCCGGTGAGCGGCCCGGGACAGGGCTCCGGCCCGGTCGGGCGGGTGCTCGACCTCCAGCCGCCCTCGGCCGAGCAGGTGGGCTATCCGCCGGTCGACACCCCGAAGCCGGTCGCGGACGACGTGTGGGTGGTCGACAGCCTGATGCCCGGCCCGCTCAACAGCGCCCTGCCGGTGCGCATGACGGTGATCCGCTTGGCCCAAGGCGACCTGCTGCTGCATTCGCCGACCCGGTTCAGCCATCCGCTCAAGGTCCAGCTGGAAGCGCTGGGCCGCATCCGCCACCTAGTCGCGCCCAACGTGGCGCACTGGATGTTCCTCCAGGACTGGCAGCGTGCCTGCCCGGACGCGGCGACCTGGGCGGCGCCCGGCCTGCGCGAGCGCGGCCCGGTGCGGCGGAGCGGCGTGCGGCTGGACAACGACCTGGGCGACGTGCCGCCGCCGGAATGGGAAGGGATCAGCTTGGTGACGGTGCCGGGCGGGCTCGGCTTCCTGGAGGTGGCGCTGTTCCACGAGCCGTCGCGCACCCTGGTGCTGACCGACCTAGCCCTGAACCTCGAGACGGAAAAGCTGCCGGCAGCGCTGCGTCCGGTCGCCCGGTTGCTCGGCGTGGTGGCGCCGGACGCCATGCCGCCCCCATATCTGCGCGCGGTGATCAAGATGCGCCGCGCGTCCGCCGCTCGCGCCGCCCAGCGCCTGGTCGACCTGCGGCCGGAGCGGGTCGTGTTCGCGCACGGAAAATGGTTCGACCGGGACGGCACCGCAGCATTGCGCCACTCCCTGCGCTGGCTGCTTGATCGGGACGCCGCGACGCGGCCGCCGTCGTCATGAACAGCGTTCGCCGCCGGACCACGTCGGTCCGGGTCCGGCGATCCGGCGGCAGGCGGTCCGCCGCCCGGCGAGGAGTGTCCAACTGTGCGTGAGCCGCCGCGTGGGCCAAGCCCGCTTCCGAGCCTGATGCCGTTCGTCGTGCTGGCGCTGGTCCTCGTGCTGATCTACGCCGGCGTGATGCTGTTCCCGGTGATCCAGCACTACGTCGCCCAGCAGGACTGCATCGCGACCGGGCGCACCGACTGTTTTCCGCACCCCTGACGGTCGTCCGGTGGGGCCGTCCTCGCATCATCGTCCGGTCCTCCCCGATCCCGTCCCGGACGGGCCGCGGCCGATGCCGTTCGCCGTCATCACCGTGCTGTTCCTGGTCTGGGGCTTCGTGTCCTCAGTGATCGACGGGCTGGCGCCGGCAGTGCGCGCCATCTTCCACCTGAGCTATGCGGCACAGATGCTCACCCAGTTTGCCTTTTTCGCCGCCTACGGCGCGGTGTCGCTGCCGGCGGCGGTGCTGCTGGCGCGGATCGGCGCGCCGCGGGCGATCGAGCTGGCGCTGGGCGTCACCGTGGCAGGCTGCCTGGTGGTGCTGCTGGGCACGCGCACGCAGAGCTATGGCGCGATCCTCCTGGCGCTGTTCGTGATCGCGTCCGGCATCACCCTGCTTCAGGTGGCGGCGAACCCGCTGGTGGCCGCACACGGCGAGCCGTCGCGCGCGCATGTGCGGCTGACCCTGGCCCAGGCGTTCAACTCGCTCGGCACCGTGCTGGGGCCGGTGGTCGCAGGCCGTCTGCTGCTCAGGGGTGGCCTGTTCGGCTCGGGCACCACCCCGGACCCCAGCATCGCGTCCACCGGAGCCGCGCGGCTGGTGTCGCTGCACAACATCGACCGCCAGTTCGAGCTGATCGCGCTGCTGGTGGCGGGTCTGGCGCTGCTGGCGTGGTCGGTGCGCCGCCGCCTGATCGCCTCGGACCCGCTGCCGGCCGTGCTCGGCGGCAGCCTGGTGTCGGCGTTCCGCTCCGGCTGGGGGCTGTTCGGGGCGTTCGCGGTGTTTGCGTATGTCGGCGCGGAGGTGAGCGTGTCGACCATCATGGTCAACTTCCTGTCGCAGCCCGCGATCCTCGGCGTGTCCGCGGCCCGCGCCGCCATCCTGCTCGGCGCGGTGTTCTGGGGCGGGGCGATGCTGGGCCGGTTCGCCGGCAGCCAGCTGCTTCGGGTCGTCAGCGCCGGGCGGGTGCTCGGCACGTTCGCGATCGTCAACGTCGCCCTGTGCCTGACGGTGTCGCAGACCGCGGGCGAGCTGGCCGCCGGCGCCGCGCTGGCGATCGGCTTCTTCAACTCGGTGATGTTTCCGACCCTGTTCACCCTGACCCTGGAGCGGTCGCACGCGCCGGCCGCGTCGGTGTCCGGCCTGCTGTGCAGCGCGATCGTAGGCGGCGCCCTGGTGCCGCCGCTGGTGGGGCTGGTGTCGGACCGCTCCGGTATCAGCGCCGGCTTCGCGGTGCCGCTGGCCGGCTATGTCGGGATTGCGGTGTTTGCCCTGTTCGCGCCGGCCCGGCCGATGCGCCACCGCCGCGGCTTCCTGCTCAGGCGGCGGGCAGCGGTGCAAGCCGGTCGCTAGTGACCTCCCCCCAAAAATCGCAAGTGAATCTTGGGGACAAGCAGGCCATCATCTTTCTGAAAAGACTAGCGTCTACTGAGAGTCTGAAGTTCAGTGGACTTCAGATTTGGGACACCAGCGTCCCTTCAGAACCCGAAGTCCGACGGATTTTGGACCCTGGACGCTAGGCCGGGTCCTGCCGCAGGTGCGGCTGCAAGGCCTCGGCCACCCGCCTCGCGATCGCCGCGTAGGCCTGGCCCGCCTCGCCGTGCGGGTCCTGAGCCAGGATCGGCGCCCCAGCGTCGCCGCTTTCGCGTATATCCAGCAGCAGCGGCACCTCGCCCAGGAACGGCACCCCCAGCTTGTCCGCCTCCGCGCGCGCGCCGCCATGGCCGAACAGGGGGGTGCGGTGGCCGCAGCTGGGGCAGCAGAACACGCTCATGTTCTCCACGATGCCCAGCACCGGCACGCGGGTCTTCTCGAACATCGCAACGCCCCGCCGGGCGTCGAGCAGGGCGATGTCCTGCGGCGTGGACACGATCACCGCACCCGCCAGCGCCACCTTCTGCGCCAGCGTGAGCTGGGCATCGCCGGTACCAGGCGGCATGTCCACCACCAGCACGTCGAGCGCGCCCCACTCGACCTCGCCCATCAGCTGGGTCAGCGCGCCCATCACCATGGGCCCGCGCCAGATCATCGCCTTGTTCTCCTCGACCAGCAGGCCGATCGACATCGCCTTGACACCCCAGGCCTCGACCGGCACCAGCCGCTTGTCGCGCACCTCCGGCTGGACGGTGATGCCCAGCATGCGCGGCAGGCTGGGACCATGGATGTCGGCGTCGAGCAGCCCGACCGACAGGCCCAGCCGCGACAGGCCGATCGCCAGGTTGACCGCGGTGGTCGACTTGCCCACGCCCCCCTTGCCGGACGCTACCGCGACCACCGCCCGAACCTCGGCCAGCAGCTTCGCCGGCGGTTCTGTGCCGCCGAGGCCGAGCGGCCGGTGGCCGCCGCCGGCGGGCGCCGGGGTATGGTCGGGAGCAGGGGATGCCTGCCGGTGCGCGGTCAGCACCACGGTCGCGTTCAGCACCCCCGGCAGGGCGCGGAGCGTGCGTTCGGCCTCCTCGCGCACCGGCTCCAGTCCGGCCGCACCGGCGCGGTCGGCACGGATCGCGACCTGCACCAGCCCGTCGCGCACCACCACGCTTTCCACCAGCCCGGCGCCCACAAGGTCGCGATTTCCGCCCGGCGCCGGTACCCATTGCAG
>CAXTOD010000013.1:978-20407 GCA_964245705.1 uncultured Acetobacteraceae bacterium | reverse complement strand
TCGCGGTGCCGGCCTGGTACTGGTTCAGTGCCACGGTGACGGTCTGGTTGGCGAGCTCCACTGCCTGCTGCTGCGCCCGCGCCTGCTGCTCCAGGATGCGCAGCGCCGCCAGCTCGTCCTCCACGCCCTGGAACGCCGACAACACCGTCTGGCGGTAGTTCGCCACGCTTTCGTCGAACGTCGCCCGCGCGGCGCGTACCGCGGCGATTCGCTCGCCACCCTCGAACAGCGTTTCCGTCGCCGACGCGGCGATCGACCAGGAGCGGTTGGCGACCTGGATCAGCGAGCCGAGCGGGTTGCCGGCATAGGAGGCCGCCGCGGACAGGCTGATGACCGGGTAGAACGCAGCGATCGCGACCCCGATCAGCGCGTCTTCCTGTTCCATGGCACGCTCGGCCTCGGCGACGTCCGGACGCCGCTGCAGCAGCAGCGACGGCACCGTCACCGGGACCGCCGGGATCCAGTCGGTCAGCGGCGCCGCCGGCAGGCTGAGGTCGGCGGGCGGATGGCCGGTCAGCACCGCGATCGCGTGCTCGTACTGGGCGCGCAGGATGCCCACCTGCACCGCCTCGGCCCTGGTGGTCGCGGTCTGCGTTTCCGCCTGGAGCAGGTCGGAGGGCGCCGACACGCCCGCCAGGGTGCTGTTGCGCGTGATCTGCTCGCTCTGCTCGTAGAAGGTGACGAACTGGTTGAGCAGGGTCTGCAGGCTGTCCTGGTAGCGCATCTCGAAGTAGTCGGTGGCGAGCGTCGCCTGCTCGGACAGGCGCGCCGCGTCCAGCGTCGCCTGGCTCACCTGGGCGGCGGCGACTTGGCTTTCCACCTGACGGCGGATCGCGCCCCACACGTCGAGCTCCCAGCTGGCGTTGCCGGACAGCGAGTAGGTGGTCTGGTTGTAGCCGCCGCTGCTGGTGTTCAGCACCGAGGTGGTGCCGAGGCCGCTCCCAACGCCGCCCACGCCCGTCGCGACTGTGCCGCCCCCGAAGCCGCCGCCACCGCCGCTGCCCTGGCGGGTGACGCTGGGGGTCAGGCTTGCGGTTGGGAACAAACTGCTGCGCGCCTCGTCCACCAGCGCCCGGGCCTGCCGGAACGCCGCCTCGTCCGCCTTGATGGTCTGGTTGGACACGTTGACCTGCGCCTCGAGCCGGTTCAGCACCGGGTCGTTGTACAGCGTCCACCAGGCGCCCTTCGGCAGCTCGGCATAATGCGGGTCGGCGAACGCCCAGCCCGGCGGCGGCGTGATCTCCTTCAGCCGTGCCGACATGATCGCTGCCGGCCGGTGGTAGTCTGGCCCGACCATGCAGCCGCCCAGCACCATGGCCGGCAGGACGGCGGACAGGACGGGCGCGCGCGCCCGTCGCAGGCGGCGTGGAACGGGCTTCATCCGGCGGAAACGTCCTGTTCGAGGGCACGGGAGGAACGGCCGGACCGGCGGAGCCCACGGCTCCAGAGCCGGTTCCACCAGCGCGACAGCCGGTCGAGGTAGAGATAGACCACCGGCGTGGTGTAGAGCGTCAGCGCCTGGCTGACGATCAGGCCGCCCACCACCGACAGGCCGAGCGGCCTGCGCAGCTCGTTGCCGTAGCCGGTGCCGATCACCAGCGGCAGGGCACCCAGCGCCGCGGCAAAGCTGGTCATCATGATCGGCCGGAAGCGCAGCAGGCACGCCTGGTAGATCGCCTCATACGGCGTCTTGCCGTGGTCGCGCTCCTCGGTGAGCGCGAAGTCGATCAGCAGGATGGCGTTCTTCTTCACGATGCCGATCAGAAGGATCACGCCGATCATGGCGATCAGCGAGAAGTCCTCGCCGAACAGCTGCAAGGCCAGGATTGCGCCGACGCCGGCCGAGGGCAGGGTGGACAGGATCGTCAGCGGGTGGATGTAGCTTTCGTACAGGATGCCCAGCGTGGCGTACACCGCGGCAAGCGCTGCCAGCACCACCAGCGGATAGGTGCTGGTGGTCTGCTGCAGCTGCTGCGCGTTGCCGGCGAACGCGCCATGGATCGCCGCCGGCACGTGCAGCTGCACCATGGTCTCCTGGATCGTCTGCTCGGCGGCGCTGAGCGATCCGCCGGCCGGGGTGTTGAACGACAGGGTGGCGGCGACGAAGCCGCCGTCGTGCGACACCTGCAGCGGCGTCGTCGCCGGGACCACCTTGGTCACCGCCAGCAGCGGCACCATGGTTTCCGCCGCCGACGACACCGCGGCGCCGCTGGACGTGTTGTTGCCGCCGGCGATGCTGTTGCTGGCCGAGTTCTCCTCCGATTGCTGGCTGGTCGTGGTGGTGGTGTTGCCGAGCGTCGTGGTCACGCTGGTGCTGGAGGTGCTCGACGTGTTGCTGGCGAGCGGCGTGGTCCTGATCAGGTTGCTGGCGGTGCTGCCGTTGGTGGTGCCGCCGGCGGTGCTGACATAGATCTGCTTCAGGATCGACGGGTCCTGCCAGAACCGCGGCGCCACCTCCATCACCACGTGGTACTGGTTCAGCGTGTTGTAGATGATCGACGCCGAGCGCTGCCCGAACGCGTCGAACAGGGTGTTGCTGACCAGCTGCGGCGTGACCGCCAGGCGCGACGCCGTGTCGCGATCGATCTCCACCGACTGCGACAGGCCGCCCTGGGCCACGTCGGAATCCACGTCCACCAGCTCGCTGCGCTGCTTCAGCGCAGCCTCGATCCGCGGCGTCCAGCTGTAGAGCAGGTCGGCGTCGTCGGCCGACAGCGTGTACTGGTACTGCGCGTTGCTCTGGCGCGCCCCGGCGCGCACGTCGCCGGCGGAGAAGGCGAAGAAACGGGCGCCGACCATCCGGGACAGCTTGGCGCGCAGCCGGGCGATGGTGGCGTCGTTGCTGTCGTGCCGGACGTCCTTATCCTTGAGCTGGATGAACACCTGGGCTTGGTTGGTGCCGCGCCCGCCGGTGAAGCCCGCCACCGTCGACACGTCCGGATCGGACAGCACCGCCTTCTGCACCGTCACCAGCTTGGCCACCATGTTCTGAAACGAGATGCTCTGCTCGCCCTCGATGGTGCCGATCAGCAGCCCGTTATCCTCCACGGGAAAGAACGATTTCGGCATGCGGTACACCAGCGCGATCGTCAGCACGATCGTGAGCGGCAGGGTCAGCGCCACCAGCCGGCGGTGGCGCAGCGCCCAGATCAGGCTGGCCTCGTAGCCGGCAAGCAGCCCGTCGAGCAGCCGCTCGATCAGGGCGGCCAGGGAGGCGAGGCTGCGCCGCACCGGGCCGGATACCGCCGTCGCGCGACGACGGTCCGCGTCCGCCTGCGCGGGCGAGACGCGCGGCTGCACGCGCAGGAACAGCGCGCACATCATCGGCGTCACGGTCAGCGCCAGCACCAGAGAAACGCTGATGGTGACGATCAGCGTCATCGCGAACTCGTAGAAGAACTTGCCGGCGATTCCAGGCAGAAGCAGGATCGGCATGAACACCGCGATCAGCGACACGGTGATCGACAGCACGGTGAACGCGACTTCTCCGGCGCCCTGCAGCGCCGCCTGGAGGCGCGGCATCCCGTCCTCCATGTGCCGGGCGATGTTCTCCAGCACCACGATCGCGTCGTCCACCACGAAGCCGGTGGCGACGGTCAGCGCCATCAGCGACAGGTTGTCGAGCGCGAAGCCCAACATGTACATGGCGCCGAAGGTGGCGATGATCGACACCGGCACCGCGACCGCCGGGATCAGGGTCGAGCGCAGCGTGCGCAGGAACACCAGCACCACCAGCACCACCAGCACGACTGCGATCATCAGCGTGTTCTGCGTGTCGTGCACGGACGCGCGTATGGTGGTCGAGCGATCCAGACCGATATGCAGCTGCACGTCCGCGGGGAGTGCTGCCTGCAGCGTCGGCAGCAGCGCCTTGATCGCGTCGGTGGTCTTGATGATGTTGGCAGACGCCTGCGGGAACACGATGCAGATGATCGCGGGCTGCCCGTTGTAGTAGCCGGCGTTGCGCAGGTCCTCCACGCTGTCGTCGACCTCGGCGATGTCGGACAGGTGGATCGGCGCGTTGTTGCGGTAGCCGACGACGAGGCCCTTGTAGTCGGCCGCCTTGCGCGCTTGGTCGTTGGTGTCGAGCTGGAACCGCTGCGAGCCGACGTCGATGAAGCCCTTCGGCGTGTTGGCGTTGGCGGACGCAAGCGCTGCGCGCACGTCCTCGAAGCCCAGCCCCTGCTGGAACATCGGCAAGGGGTTGAGCTCGACCCGCACCGCCGGCAGCGCGCTGCCGCCGGGCTGGAAGTAGCCCACGCCCTGCACCTTGGAAAGCTGCTGCTGCAGGATGTTGGTGGCGAGGTCGAACAGTTCCGGCGACGTCTTGGTCTTGGACGTCAGCGCCAGGATCATGATTGGCTGACCGGACGGGTTGAACTTCCGGTAGGTCGGGTTGCTGCGAATGCTGCTTGGCAGGTCGGCGCGCGCCGCCTGGATCGCCGCCTCAACCTCGTGCGCGGCGTTGTCCACGTTCGTCGACAGCTCGAACTGGATGGTGACGCGGACTTGGTTCTGCGTGCTGGTCGAGGTCATCTCGGTGACGCCGGCGATGGTGCCGAGATGGCGCTCCAGCGGCGTCGCCACGGTTTCCGCGATCTCCTGCGGCGAGCCACCGGCCTGCGTCGCCTGCACCTGGATCACCGGGAACGCGACGTTGGGCAGCGGCGCCACCGGCAGCTTGGTGTAGGCGAAGGCGCCGGACAGGGCGAGCGCCACGGTCAGCAGCGTGGTCGCCACCGGCCGCAGGATGAACGGCCTGGAGATGTTCATCCCCGGATGCTCATGTCGTGGTCCTCATGGCAGGCGCGGCGCCGGGCCAGGGCGCAGCGCGCCCACGTCACGCGGCGGCGCGTCGTGCCGGTCGAGGAACCGGCGCGTGCGGCGGCCGAGCCGGTCCATGAACAGGTAGATCACCGGCGTGGTGAACAGAGTCAGCAGCTGGCTGACCGCAAGGCCGCCGACGATGGCCAAGCCCAGCGGCCGGCGCAGCTCCGAGCCGGTGCCGGTGCCGAGCATCAGCGGCAGCGCGCCGAAGGCCGCCGCCAGCGTGGTCATCAGGATCGGCCGGAACCGCAGCATGGCGGCGCGCCGGATCGCCGCCATCGGCGGCATGCCGTCCTCGCGCTCGGCGTCCAGCGCGAAGTCGATCATCATGATCGCGTTCTTCTTGACGATGCCGATCAGCAGCACGATGCCGATGATGCCCATCACGTCCAGGTCGGCGCCGGCCAGCATTAGTGCCAGCAACGCCCCGATCCCGGCCGAGGGCAGGGTGGACAGGATGGTGACCGGGTGGATGAAGCTCTCGTAGAGCACGCCCAGCACGATGTAGACCGCCGCAAGTGCTGCCAGCACCAGGAACAGCTCGTTGCCGAGACTGGTCTGGAACGCCGACGCGGTGCCCTGGAACGAGGTCTGGAAGCTCGCCGGCAGGCCGATCTGCTTTTCCGCCGCCTCGATCGCGTCCACCGCCGGTCCCAGCGACGCGCCCGGCCGAAGGTTGAACGAGATCGTCGTGGCCGGGAACTGGCCGAGATGGGACACCAGCAGCGGCGCCGTGCCGAGCTTCACCGACGCCACCGCGTCGAGCGGCACCAGGCCGCCGGTCGGCTTGCGCGCGGCGCCGGTGGTGGTCGTGGTGCTGGCGCCGCTGCCGGGGAGGTAGAGCTGGCTGAGGTTGGACAGGCTGTGCGCCAGCGAACGGTCGGTTTCGAGGATCACCCGGTACTGGTTCGACTGGGTGTAGATGGTGCTGATCTGCCGCTGGCCGTAGCTGTCGTACAGCGCGTTGTCTACCGTTTCCGGCGTGATGCTGAACCGGGCGCCGGTGGCGCGATCGAGGGTCACCATGGCCACCAGGCCCGTCGCCTGCAGGTCCGACGTGACGTCGGCCAGCTGCGGCAGCGCCTGGAGCTTCGCCACCACCTTCGGCACCCAGGTCTTGAAGTCGTCGTAGTTCGGCGTTTCCAGCACGAACTGGTACTGCGTGGCCGACACCGCGGTGTCGAGCGACAGGTCCTGCACCGGCTGCATGAACAGGTGCACGCCGACCACGCTGGCGACCTCCTCCTGCAGGTGCCGGATGACGCCCGACGCAGTCAGGCTGCGCGCGTCGTGCGGGCGAAGGTTGATCAGGAACCGGCCCTGGTTCAGCGTCATGTTGCTGCCGTCGACGCCGATGAACGAGCTCAGGCTGACCACGTCCGGATCGGACAGGATGACCCGCGCCAGCGCCTGCTGGTGGCGCGACATCGCCGCCAGCGACGTGTCCTCGGACGCTACCGAGATGCCCTGGATCACGCCGGTGTCCTGGACGGGGAAGAACCCCTTGGGGATCACCACCGCCAGGAACACTGTGACCGCCAGCGTGGCGACGAACACCAGCAGGGTGAGCGGCTGGTGCCTGAGCACCACGTCGAGCGCCCGGCCGTAGCCGGCGATGGTGCGGTTGATCGCCTCCTCCGACACCCGCGAGAAGCGGCTGCCCGACTGCAGCCTGGCGCCTGGCGGATGGTGCGGCTGCTCGCGCAGCATACGCGCGCACAGCATGGGCACCAGGGTCAGCGACACCACCGCCGACAGCACGATGGTCACCGCGAGCGTGATGGCGAACTCGTGGAACAGTCGGCCCACCACGTCGCCCATGAACAGCAGCGGGATCAGCACCGCGATCAGCGACACCGTCAGCGAGACGATGGTGAAGCCGATCTGGCCCGCACCCTTCAGCGCCGCCTGCATGCGGCTCTCGCCCATCTCGATGAAGCGGGCGATGTTCTCGATCATGACGATGGCGTCGTCGACCACGAAGCCGGTGGCGATGGTCAGCGACATCAGCGACAAATTGTCGAGCGAGAAACCCAGCAGGTACATCACCGCCATGGTGCCGACCAGCGACAGCGGCACCGACAGCGACGGGATCAGCGTCGCCGGCAGGTTGCGCAGGAACAGGAAGATCACGAGCACCACCAGCGCCACCGACAACATCAGCTCGAACTCGACGTCCGATACCGAGGCGCGGATGGTGGTGGTGCGGTCGGTGAGCGGGACGATGGAGATGCCGGCCGGGATCGACTGGCGCAGGCCCGGCAGGATGCGGTTGATCGCGTCCACCACCGCGATCACGTTGGCGCCCGGCTGCCGCTGCACGTTCAGGATGATCGCGGGCGTGGTGTTGGCCCACGCTTCCAGCTGCGTGTTCTCCGGCCCGCTGACCACCTGGGCCACGTCGCGCAGCCGGATCGGCGCGCCGTTCTGGTAGGCGATCACCTGGTTGGCCAGCGTCTCGGGCGCGTTGATCTGCCCGTCCACCTGCAGCGTCGAGGCGTGCAGCGGCCCGTCGAAGGTCCCCGTCGGCGAGTTGACGTTGACGGTGGTGATGATGGTGCGCAGGTCGTCGATTGACACCCCGTAGGCGCTGAGCGCCCGGGTGTTCACCCGCACCCGGATCGCCTTGCGGTTGCCGCCGGTAAGCGTCACCAGGCCCACGCCCTGGATCTGGCTGATCTTCTGCGCCAGGCGGGTATCGACGTAGTCCTCGACGTCCACCAGCGTCATGCTCTTCGATGTCACGCCCAGGCTCAGGATCGGCGTGTCGGCCGGGTTGACCTTGTTGTAGATCGGCGGCGCCGGCAGGTCGGTCGGCAGCAGCGAGTTGGCGGCGTTGATCGCAGCCTGCACTTCCTGCTCGGCGACGTTGATGTCGATGTCGAGGCCAAAGCGCAGGGTGATCACCGAGGCGCCGGCGGAGGACTGGCTCTCCATCTGGTCCAGCCCAGGCATCTGGCCGAGCTGGTACTCCAGCGGCGCCGTGACATAGGTGGTCATCACCTGCGGCCCGGCGCCGGGATAGAAGGTCTGCACCTGGATGGTCGGGTAATCGACCTGGGGCAGGGCGGCGATCGGCAGGAACCGGTAGCCGAGCAGCCCGATCATCAGGATCGCCAGCATCAGCAGCGTGGTCGCCACCGGCCGCAGGATGAACAGTCGCGACGGGTTCACGGGCGTGGGCGCGTCCGCAGGCCCGCGTCGAACCGGTTCACGAGCCGCCGTTCCCGCTGGCGCCGGCGCCGCTCCCGTCGGCCCCGCTCCCGTGGTGCCAATGGCGCTGCCCCCTCATGCCGGGTGCACCCGCGCCCCTGGCCGGGTGCTCGGCGGGAATGCTCACCTTGGAGCCGGTCTTGAGCCGGTCGGTGCCGTCGGTCACCACCTTGTCGCCCGGCGCCAGCCCTTGCGTCACCACCACGTCGGTCTGGCTGGCGGTGCCGGTGGTCACCGGACGCATCTCCACCGTGTCGTCAGGCTTCACCAGGTAGACGAAGTTGCCGTTCGGCCCGGTCTGGATCGCCCCGTTCGGCACCAGGGTGGCGTCGTGCAGCGTTTGCAGCAGCAACCGGGCGTTGACGAACTGGTTCGGGAACAGGGTCTCGTCGGCATTGGGGAAGGTGGCGCGGATCCGCACCGTGCCTGTGCTGGTGTCGATGGTGTTGTCGATGGTTTCCACCGTGCCCGAGGCGAGCTTCTGCGTGTTGGTGCGATCAAAGGCGTCCACCGTCAGGGTGCTGCCCGCCTTCATCTGCGCCTGCAGCGGCGGGATGTTGTCTTCCGGCACGGTGAAGATCACCGAGATCGGGTGGATCTGCGTCACCACCACCAGGCCGTTGGTTTGCGCGGTGGTGATGTAGTTGCCGGCGTCGACCTGTCGCAGGCCGACCCGGCCGTCGATCGGCGAGCGGATGTGGCAGTAGGCGATGTTCTGCTTGGCCGCCGCGATCTGTCCCTGGTCGGTCAGCACGTCGCCCTGATACTGGCCGACTACGAATACTTGATCTTCAGCTGTTTGCGAGGCGATGCTCTTCTGGCGTTGCAGCAGCTGGTAGCGCGCGTTGTCGAGCTGTGCCTGGTGCAGGAGGTTCAGGTCGCGGGCCAGGTTGCCCTGGTCCTGGGTCAGCGTCGCCTCGTAGAGCCGGGGGTCGACCAGGGCCAGCTGGTCGCCCTTGTGCACCTCCTGGCCCTCCTTGAAGTTCACCTCCAGCAGGTAGCCGGATAGCTGCGACTGCACCGTGATGGTGGCGAGCGAGGTGACGGTGCCGAGCTCGGTCAGCACCACCGGCATGTCGCCGGTGCGTGCCTGCGCCACGCTGACCGGCTGCGGCCCGGACGCCTCGCCGCCACCGCCATGACGGTGGCCGCCTCGGCCGCCGGCCGGATGGGTAGCGTGGCGGGTGTGCAGCAGCGCGTAGGCGATCACCCCGATCGCCACCAGCAGCACCAGCAGCGGGATCCAGCGCCGCCGGCGGCGGGTCGGGGCCGGCACCACGGCGGGAGCACGCGTGACGGGAGCGGCCTCGCCGGTGTCGCCCGTGACATGGGCATCGGCGCGTGCGCCATCGGCGCCAGCGCGTAATCCGCTCGGCTCGTCCATCGTCTTCCTCAAACCTCGGGCCGCGGCCGGGCCACGAGGCGTGGTTTACCCGATCGACCCGTTCTTACCAGAAAAAGGCGCCGGGAAGGCCGCGCTTTGCTTCAGCGCGTTGCAAACCGTATCGCCCGACCGGTCCGGAAGCAGTGGTTGCCGGACCCTTAACGTCCCGGACCACGCTCGATCACGGGTTCGTGAGCAAAAAGCGGCGAGATTGTGGCTGCCCCCGGCGCCTGCTATACCGGCCGGACCGGCGGAGGATCCGTCGGGCCGGACCGGACGCACCGTGGCGGGACCGCCTCCCGCAGCGCCGTGCCCGGCGAGGACGAAGGAGACGACGATGTTTCGCAAGCTTTTCGCTCTCGAGACCGCAGCCCTTCACGCCAGCGAGGACGCGGCGCAGGTCAGGCAGGAACAGCCGGCGCATCCACTGGGCGACAGCCTGCGCGACCTCGCCCGCTTCACCGCGATCCCGTCCCGCTACGGCATGTGGTCGACCCGCCCGTCGATCTGACACGCCGCTCCGGAACGGTGTCTGCCGGCCGGCGCGCCATGTGCCCGGCCGTGCTCATGGCCGGTGCCCGCTCAGCTCCGCGCCCGCATCCGCCGGCATGGCCAGCGCGGCCGGAATGGCCAGGACGGCCACCAGCCCGACCACCACGAACGCCGCGCTGAAGTCGGGCAGCGCCACCCGGGTGTGGCCTGCCAGCGCTTGCGATGCCGACACCGAAGCCGCCGCCACCGAGATGCCGAGCGTCAGGGTGAGCTGCTGGAACGTGGTGTAGAAGCTGGTGGCGGCACTCATCCGCTCGCCCGGGATGTCGGCATAGGCGATGGTGTTGAGCGAGGTGAACTGCAGGGCGTTGCTGAACCCGCCCGCGAACAGGATCAGCGACAGCACCCAGAACGGCCAGCCGGGCCGGAACAGCGCACAGGCAAGCGTCAGCAGCACCGCGCCCGACGCGTTCACCGACATGATGCTGCGGTAGCCGAACGCGCGCAGCACCCGCCTGGCCATCAGGCGCATCAGGAACGCCCCGATCGTGGCGGTGAAGGTCACCAGCCCGCTCTGCGCGGCAGTCAGCGCGAAGCCCAGCTGCAGCATGGACGGCACCAGGAACGGGGTCGCGCCGACCACGATCCGGGTCGCCGACCCGCTCAGCACCGACAGGCGGAAGGTCGGGATCCGCATCAGGGTGAAGTCCAGGATGGGTGACGCCACGGTGCGGGCGTGCCGGAAGTAGAGCAGGCCGGAGGCCAGCCCGAGCGCCAGCGTCGCCGCCGTCACCGTCCGCGTCCCGGACCCGCGCGCGGCGAGCTCGAGCCCGAACACCAGGCAGGCGAGCGAGACCCCCGACAGCGCCAGGCCGCGCAGGTCGAAAGGCAGCCGCACGGTCTCGCGCATCTGCGGGATGTGGCGGGTGGTCAGCGCGATCCCGAGCAGGCCGATCGGCACGTTGATGATGAAGATCCAGCGCCAGGACAGGTACGTGGTGAGGAACCCGCCCACCGGCGGCCCGAGCAGCGGGCCGATCGTGGCCGGCATCAGCAGCCAGAACATGGCGGTGATCAGCTCGCTCTTGTCGACGCTGCGCATCAGCACCAGCCGCCCGACCGGCAACATCATCGCCCCGCCCGCACCCTGCAGCAGGCGCGCGGCGACCAGGAACGGGAGGTTTGGCGCCGCCGCGCACAGGATCGAGCCGGCGGTGAACAGCACGATCGCCGCCCGGAACACGGTGCGGCTGCCGTAGCGGTCGGCGACGCGGCCGCTGGCCGGGATCAGCACCGCCAGGCTCACCAGGTAGGAGGTGAGCGCGATGCTGAGGTGCACCGGGTCGGAACCGAACGAGCGTGCCATCGACGGCAGGGCCGTGGTCAGCACGGTGGCGTCCAGCTGCTCCATCAGCAGGGCGCTGGCGACGATCAGCGCGGTGGTGCGCGCTTCCCGGGACAGGCGGCTGCGGCGGGCTGCCAGCCAGGCGGGGCGGCGCGTGGAAGCGCCGGAAAGGGACCGCAGCGTCATGACGGCGCCACCAGCGCGTTTTTGCCCCCGCTGGCAAGCCGTCGTGCAACCCCGGCGCCCGCGCCGCCGTTCGCCGTTGCAGCATTTCCGCGCAAACGAGGAGACGGCACGATGGTCGACGAGAACGAGGTCCAGGGAACCGTCACGGAAGGCATCGGCAAGGTGAAGGACGCGGCCGGCGGCCTGACCGGCGACACCGACCTACAGGCGGAAGGCAAGTTCGACCAGGTGCAGGGCACGGTGCAGCAGGAGTACGGCGACTTCTTGGAGCAGGCCAAGGAGCAGCTGGAAGAGGCGACCGTGCTCGTGCGCGAGCAGCCCTTCGCGGCCCTGGGCATCGCTGCCGGCATCGGCTTCCTGCTCGGCTTCCTGCTGATCCCGTCGCGCGGCTGACGCGTCGGGACCGGGCTGCTCCCGGTCCGGCCCCGACGAGACGACGCCATGCTTGCCATGGGCGGACCAAGGTGGTTTGCCTACGGACTGCGGCCGATTCGTATGCCGACTCGCGCTGGTGCGGGTCCGCCCGCGGCCTGAGGATGGCAGGGCAGGGATGCCGCACTACAGGCGCGAAACCCGTCACGGCGGACGGGTCGCCGGGGTCGACGAGGTGGGACGCGGACCGCTCGCCGGCCCGGTCGTCGCTGCGGCGGTGATGTTCGCCGAACGGCCGTCCCGCCGCCTCGCCGGCCTGCTCGACGACTCCAAGCGCCTCACGGCCGACGCGCGGGAAGCGGCGCACCAGGCGCTGCTGGCCTGCCCCGGCATCCATGTCAGGGTGGCGGCCGCGTCCGTGCGCGAGATCGCGCATCTCAACATCCTGCACGCCAGCCTGCTGGCCATGTCGCGCGCGGTGATGCGGCTCCCGGTGCAGCCCGACCTGGTCCTGGTGGACGGCAACCGCTGCCCGGCCTTGCCCTGTGCCGGCGAGGCGGTGGTCGGCGGCGACGGCGAGTGCCTGTCGATCGCCGCCGCCTCCATCGTCGCCAAGGTGACGCGCGACCGCCTGATGGCCCGGCTGTCCCGCCGCTGCCCCGGCTATGGCTGGGAGCGCAACGCCGGCTACGGAACCGCGCACCACCGGACCGCGCTGGGCGTCCTCGGCATCACCCGGCACCACCGCCGGGAGTTCGGCGCGGTGCGCCAGCTCTGCCTGGACCTGGCGCCCGCGTGATCCCGGTGCCGGCTCGGCCGTGACCTGGCCCGCGATGGAGCTCCCCCTCGACCAGGTGCTGCTCGGCGACTGCATCGAGCTGATGCGGCTGCTGCCGGCCGGCTCGGTCGACTGCGTGTTCGCCGACCCGCCCTACAACCTCCAGCTTCGCGGCGAGCTGCGCCGCCCGGACGACAGCCTGGTCGACGGGGTGGACGACGACTGGGACAAGTTCGGCGACTACGCCGAGTATGACCGCTTCACCCGCGACTGGCTGACGGAAGTGCGCCGGCTGATGCGCAAGGACGCGACGATCTGGGTGATCGGCTCGTACCACAACATCTTCCGCATCGGCACGATCCTGCAGGACCTGGGCTTCTGGATCCTGAACGACGTGATCTGGCGCAAGTCCAACCCGATGCCGAACTTCCGCGGCCGCCGCTTCACCAATGCGCACGAGACCCTGATCTGGGCGGCGCGCAGCCGGACCAGCCGCTACCGCTTCAACTACGCGGCGATGAAGGCCTTGAACGACGACGTGCAGATGCGCTCGGACTGGCTGCTGCCGCTGTGCACCGGCAACGAGCGGCTGCGCAACCGGCACGGGCTGAAGCTGCACCCGACCCAGAAGCCGGAAAGCCTGCTGCATCGCGTCCTGCTGGCCTCCACCGGCATCGACGACATCGTGCTCGACCCGTTCACCGGCACCGGCACCACGGCGGCGATGGCGAAACGATTGCGCCGCCGCTTCATCGGCATCGAGCGCCATCCCGACTACGTCGAGGCGGCGATCGGCCGCACCCGGCGCGAGCGGCCGCTCGGGATCGACCAGGCGACCGCCACCCCGGCCCGGCGCGAGATGCCGCGCATACCGTTCGGCAGCCTGGTCGAGCGCGGCCTGGTGCCACCGGGAACCCGGGTCACCGATCGGCTGAAGCGGGTGAGCGCCGTGGTGTCGCCGGACGGCACCCTGGTCAGCGGCACGAGGCGCGGCTCGATCCACCAGCTCGGCGCGGCACTGACCAACGCCCCATCCTGCAACGGCTGGACCTTCTGGCACCTCGAGCGGAACGGGGTGCTGGTGGCGCTCGACGTGGTGCGGACGGAGTCCACCCTGGTCGCCGACGACGAGGCGGTTTGAGCGCCGCGCCGCCGGATCGGCCCCGCTCCGGCTCCATGGCGATGACGGTGCTGCGGGTCGCCTGCGGCAACTTCCTGGAAATGTACGACTTCATCGTGTTCGGCTTCTATGCCGGGCCGATCGGGCACGCGTTCTTCCCCTCGCGCGACCCGTTCGTGTCGCTGATGGCGAGCTTCGCCACCTTCTGGGCCGCGTTCCTGATGCGCCCGCTGGGCGCGCTGGTGCTGGGGGCCTATCTCGACCGCCGCGGCCGCCGCGCCGGGCTGCTCCTGACCCTGTCGCTGATGTCGGTTGGCACGGTGGTCCTGGCGCTGATGCCCTCCTATGCTTCCATCGGCCTCCTCGCCCCGGTGCTGGTCCTGCTCGCCCGGTTGCTGCAGGGCTTCTCCGCCGGCGTCGAGCTCGGCGGCGTGTCGGTGTTCCTGGCCGAGATCGCGCCTCCCGGACGGAAGGGCTTCTTCGTGTCCTGGCAGTCGGCGAGCCAGCAGGTCGCGGTGATGACCGCGGCCGGACTGGGTGCGGCGCTGAACGGCCTGCTGTCGCCGGGCGGGATGCGGGACTGGGGCTGGCGCCTGCCGCTGCTGGCCGGCTGCCTGATCGTGCCGGTCCTGATCCTGCTCCGGCGCGGGCTGCGGGAAACGCCGGAGTTCCAGGCGGTCCTGGCGCATCCGCCGTCCGCGCGCGAGGTTCTCCGCACGCTGCGGACGGGAGCGGCCACGGTGCTGGTCGGCACGGGCCTGGTCACCACCACCACCGTCTCGTTCTACCTGATCACCGTCTACACCCCGACCTTCGGCCGCAGCGTGCTGCACCTGTCGGCGGCGTCGGTGCTGGTGGTGACGTTCTGCGTCGGCGTGTCGAACCTGCTCTGGCTGCCGGTGTCCGGCGCGCTGTCGGACCGCATCGGCCGCGTCCCGATCCTGCTCGCGACCACGCTGCTGATGCTGCTGCTGGCCTACCCGCTGCTCGCCTGGGCGACCGCAACCCCGTCCTTCGCGCGGCTGTTGGCGGTCGAGCTGGTGCTGTCGATGCTCTACGGGTTCTACAACGGGGCGATGGTGGTCCACCTGACCGAGCTGGTGCCTGTATCGGCACGCAGCGCCGGCTTCTCGCTCAGCTACAGCCTGGCGGTGGCGGTGTTCGGCGGCGCCACGCCGCTGGTCTGCACCTGGGCGATCCACCGCACCAACAACCCCGCGATGCCGGGCGTCTGGGTGTCGCTGGCAGCCCTGGCCGGACTGGCGGCGACCCTTGCATCACGCGCGGGACGCCGGCGCGGCGGCGCGTGACGGCAGCGCCGCGTCCGGCGTCCGGCATGACGCCGGCGCGGCCATCAGGATGGCCCGACCACGACCGCAGCCCGGCCCCGTTAATCGAAAGGACACGCCTTCCGCCCATGATGGCCGGGAACGGCGAGGACCGGCCACGGCGGCGCGGTCGGTGCATGAGGGACGTCCGGCGCCTGCACGGCCCGGCGTCCCGACCGGCGCCACCGCAGCCCGCACTGGGCACCACCGACGCGGTTCGCAAGCGGCTGGGGCTGCGTCATAAACCGCATGGAGCGTCGCCAACGGTTCGGCGGGCACGCAGGCGAGGCAGGAGACGGGAATGATGCAGACGGCCACCGCGTATACCGACCTCCACGATGCCGGCGCGGCGGGGGAAGCGCTCGGGCGCCAGATCGCCGACGCGCTGCCCGGGTCGCCGGACGCGATCATCCTGTTCGCCGCACCCGGCTACGACCACCGGTCGCTGCTGCGGGCGGTGTCGTCGCGGCATCCGGCCGCCCTGCTGGTCGGCTCCTCCTCGGCCGGCGAGTTCACCCACCTGGCGCACGGCCAGGACGCGGCCTGCGCGCTGGCGCTGCGGAGCGAGGCCGTGCGCTTCGCGGTCGGCGTCGGCCGCGACCTAGGCCGGTCGGCGTCGGACGCGGCCGGGCAGATCGTGTCCACCTTCCGCGGCCTGGAGGAGCAGACCCTGCACCGCGCCGCGCTGGTGCTGACCGACGCGCTGGCCGGCCACGCCCCGGCGCTGATCCAGGAGCTGATGGTCGCCACCGGCGCCCGCTACCAGCTGTTCGGCGGCGGCGCCGGCGACAACGCCCAGTTCGTCCGCACGGTGGTGTTCAGCGGCACGGAAGTGCTGGACGACGCCGCCGTGGCGCTGGAGATCCTGTCCCCGGAGCCGCTCGGCGTCGGCGTCGGCCATGGCTGGGAGGCGGCGGCGGAAGCGCTGCGCGTGACCGACGCGGACGGCCTCAGGCTGATCGGCCTGAACGGCCTGCCGGCGGTGGAAGCGTTCGAGGCGCATGCCGAGGCGGTGGGCGTGCCGTTCGACCCCGCGGTGCCGCTGCCGTTCTTCCTGCACAACATCCTGGGCATCGAGACGGCGGCCGGCTACCAGCTGCGCATGCCGCTGTCGGTGGACGAGGCGGGCGCGGTGCATTGCGCCGCCGAGGTGCCGGTCGGCAGCCGGGTGCGCATCATGCGCAGCACCGTGGCGGCCAGCCTGCTGGCGGTGGAGCGCGCGACCGCGGCGGCGCTGGCCAGACTCGGCGACCGCAAGCCCGGCGTCGCCCTGTTCTTCGACTGCGCCGCGACGCGGATCCACATCGGCGACGACTACACCATGGAGCTCGACGCGGTCCGCGCCCGGCTGTCGAACCTGCCCATGGTGGGCTGCGTCACCCACGGGCAGATCGCCCGCGCCGAGGGCCAGTTCGACGGCTTCCACAACTGCACCGCCGTCGTCTGCGTGCTGCCGGCCTGAGCCTGCCGAAGACCGGTTCCATGGACCACCCGTCCGGCAGCGTCGACCTCCTCAACGCCTTGGCCGACCCGGCCGGGCGCCCGGCGGCCGCGGCGGCGTTGGCACGGGCCTGGGGCGTCGAGGCGGTGCTGGTGCTGGTGCGCGACCACGAGCTGGGCGTGCTGTGCCCGGCACCGGGCTTCGTGCAGACGCTTCCCGGCGGGTCCGGCTGGCGCACGCTGCTCGCCCGCTGCACCGGTCCCGCCACCGTGACCGGCGCGGTCGCGTTTCCGGACCGGCACACGATCGTCCCCGCCCTGGCGCAGGTGGGCGTCGGCGCCGAGGCCGTGCTCGTCCTGCTGGGACCCGGGGCCGACGCAATCGAACCGCCGCGGCTCGACCGGATCGGCTTCCCGCTGCTGGCCGCGCTGCTGCGGGCGGAAAGCCGGATGATCGCCTCGGCCGGGCTGGTCACCCTTGCGGACGAGGCGCTGGAGCGCGCCACCTCGCTGACCGCCGTGCTGGATGCGACGCGCACCGCCCTGGCCCGCGCGCTGGACGATGCGGACCGTTTCAACGCCGCCCTGCGCGAGCTCAACACCACGCTGGAGCAGCGCGTCGCGGAGCGGACCCGGCAGCTCGAAGCCGAGATGGCGGAACGGCAGAAGACGGAAGAGCAGCTCAGGCAGGCGCAGAAGATGGAGGCGGTGGGACAGCTCACCGGCGGCCTCGCGCACGACTTCAACAACCTGCTCACCGGCATCACCGGCAGCCTCGAGCTGCTCGCCACCCGGATCGGGCAGGGCCGGCTGACCGACGCGGCGCGCTACATCGTGGCGGCCCAGGGAGCGGCCGGCCGCGCCGCGGCGCTGACCCACCGGCTGCTGGCGTTCTCGCGCCGGCAGACCCTGGCGCCGGAGGCCATCGACGTGAACCGGCTGGTCACCGGCATGGAGGAGCTGATCCGGCGCACCGTCGGACCCGCGATCGCGGTGGAGACGAGCTGCGCGGACGGGCTGTGGCCCGTGCTGGTCGACCCCAACCAGCTCGAGAACGCGCTGCTCAACCTGTGCATCAACGCCCGCGACGCGATGCCGGACGGGGGAACGCTGACGGTCGAAACCTTCAACGGCCGGGTGGACGACCATGCCGGCCGCCCCCACGACCTCCCGGCCGGGCAGTACGTGTCGCTCCGCGTCGCCGACACCGGCACCGGCATGACGCCCGAGGTGATGGCGCGCGCGTTCGACCCGTTCTTCACCACCAAGCCGCTCGGCCAGGGCACCGGGCTCGGCCTGTCGATGATCTACGGCTTCGCGCGCCAGTCGAACGGGGAGGTGCGGATCAGCTCGGAGCCGGGGCGCGGCACCGTGATGCAGCTCTGCCTGCCGCGTCACCGCGGCCCCGTGGAAGGGCGGGCGATCGCGGCGGAGCCGTCCAGGCCGCAGCCGGCCGGCGCCGGCGGCACGGTGCTGCTGGTCGACGACGAGCCCACCGTGCGCATGCTGGTGGCGGACGCGCTGCACGAGCTGGGCTACCTGGCGCTGGAAGCGGCGGACGGCGCAGCCGGCCTCGACATCCTGCGCCAGGACCGCCGGATCGACCTGCTGGTCACCGATGTCGGCCTGCCCGGCGGCATGAACGGACGCCAGCTCGCGGACGCGGCGCGCGTCGGCCGGCCCGGGCTCAAGGTGCTGTTCATCACCGGCTATGCGGAGGGCGCGGTGCTCGATGGCGGCCGGCTCGAGCCGGGCATGCACATCCTCACCAAGCCGTTCGCGATGGACGCGCTCGGCAGCCGGATCAGGCAGCTGATCGAGGACTAGCCCCGGCGCCGGCGTCGGACGGCGGCGCACGCAAAGGCTGGGGCAACGGCCGGGGCAGCGGGTCGGTCACGGCGCTGCCGACCGAGGCGGCGACGATGCCGCCGATCGCCAGCCAGCGCAGCGGCGACAGGTGCTCCCCGAGCAGGACGAGCCCGGCCAGCGCCGCGATCGCCGGCTCCAGGCTCATCAGCACGCTGAAGCCGCGCATGCTCATGCGACGCATCGCCATCATCTCGATCGAGTACGGGATCGCGCTCGACAGCAGCGCCATGCCGGCGGCGGCCAGCAGCAGCTCCGGCCGCGACACGGCCAGGGGCACCGCACGCACCGCGAACGGCAGCAGCAGGAGGCTCGCCACCGCCATGCCGAGCGTGGTGGCGGCGATGCCGCCGACCTTCCGGCCCACCCGCCGGCCGGCCAGGATGTAGAGCGCCCAGGCGATCCCCGCGACCAGGGCCAGCAGAACCCCCAGCGGATCGAGCCGGTACGACGCGCCGGCGGCGCGCCAGGGCTGCAGCAGCAGCAGCAGGCCGCCCGTCGCCAGCGCGATCCACAGCAGGTCGACCGCGCGGCGCGACCCGAGCACCGCCAGGCTCAGCGGCCCGATGAACTCGATCGCCACCGTGACGCCGAGGGGAAGCCGCGCCAGGGCGGCATAGAACACCGTGTTCATCACGCCCAGGCACGCCCCGTAGGCCAGGACGCTGCCGAGGACGTGCCGGTCCGGCCAGCCGAACCGCCAACGGGGCCCGGACCGGAGCGCCGGAAGCAGGATCAGGCACGCCAGCAGAACCCGCAGGCTGGCGGTGCCGGGCGCACCCAGCACCGGGAACAGCAGCTTGGCCAGTGCCGCGCCCAGCTGCACGCTCAGCATGCCGCAGACCAGCGCCGCCAGCGCGGCCGGCCGTCCGTCGCGGTGCGGCCTGCTCCGGACCGGGACGCAGGCCTCGGTGGCCTGCGCCATCCGGACGGGGTCTAGCTGCCGCCGAAGCCCAGGAAGCCGACATCGGGCTTCGGCGTCCCGTTGTCGACCGCGGCGCGCTGCAGGGTCGCGAAATGCGATCCCGCCCGGCTCCCGGCGCGGTCCGCGCTGGCCAGCCGGGCATCGCTCCGCGCG
>CAXTOD010000013.1:0-968 GCA_964245705.1 uncultured Acetobacteraceae bacterium | reverse complement strand
TTTCGCGACCCTGCAGCGCGCCCGTGCCGTCCCGCCGCGGCATCGGCCTGCGGCTCGTCGTTGGCGACCGAGGCCACAGGCGGCCCGTTCTCGCTGTTGCGCATCGACAGCAGCACGAAGGTGATGTCGCTGCGGTTCAGGTCGATCGCCATGTCGAGCGGGCTCTGCCCCAGCACGTTCTTGCCGTTGAGGTCGGCGCCGCGGCTGAGCGCCTCCTTGGCCGAGGTGACGTCGCCGCGGTTGATGGCGTCGAACAGCGCGGCCGTCGGCTCCATGTCGGCGCTGACATGCCCGGAGGTCGCGGTCGCCTCGTCGGACACCGCACCCGGGATCGCCGGAGGCGGCGCCGCCGCCTTGGCCGCCGCCTTGGCCTCGGCCTGTTGCGCGGCCTCGGCCGCGTCGCGGTCGGATTCGGCGCCGCTGCCGCCTCCTCCGCCACCTCCGCCCATGCTGAGCTGCGCCAGGGCGGCGTGCAGCGGGACGACGGCGGGCGGAGCGGCGAGCAGGAGAACGGCGGCGGCGGGGCGCAGGAAGCGGCGGAGGTCCATGTCTTGTTCCGGAAGCGGCAGGGAAAGCGGCAGGAGCGGCGAGGTCAGCCGGGGTTCAGCCAGGCGATCCCGGCATTGAGCCAGAACGCGTAGCACACCCAGGCGAGATAGGGCGCCATCATTAGCGCCGCCGCCCGGTCGACACGACCGAAATCGCGCACCGTCAGCGCGACCAGCAGCGCCAGGCCGCCGATCACCGCGAGCGCCGGTTCGGTCCGGTGCAGCCCGAAGAACACCGGCGTCCAGGCCGCGTTGACCGCCAGCTGCCATCCCCACAGCAGCAGGCCGCGGCGGCGTAGCGCCCCGGGGTCGGTGGCGGTCGCGCCGCCGGCGACCCGGAACCGCAGCACCGGCAGGCGGCGCCAGACACGCCAGGCGGCGATCGCCACCAGGAGGTAGAGCGGAGTCCACACCGCGGGG
>CAXTOD010000012.1:0-21001 GCA_964245705.1 uncultured Acetobacteraceae bacterium | reverse complement strand
GAGGTGGGTGTAGACGCGGACCTTGTCGCGCACCTTGCCGCCGAGCAGGCGCCAGACGGGCACGCCGAGATGCTTGCCGACGATGTCCCACAAGGCGACTTCGATGCCCGAGACGGCGCTCATGCCGATCGCGCCGAGGCGCCAAAAACTCTGCTTCTTCATGGCGCGGACGGCCTGCTCGATGTCGCGCGGGTCGCGTCCGATCAGCAGCGGCGTCAGATCCTCGACGGCGCCCACCACCGCGCGGCCGCTCAGGCGCGGCGTGGCGCCGCCGCGCAGCTGGGGCATGTAGCCGACCAGCCGGTTGCCGCGACGCACCACCTGGCCGAGCACGGCGATGCGGCCTTCCGAGGCCGGGACCAGCCCCAGGATCGCGCGCATCAGCGTGGTCTTGCCGGCGCCGTTCGGCCCCAGCACGCCGACGAACTCCTGGTCGGCGACCTCCAGGCTGATCCGCTCCAGCACGGTGCGGCCGCCGAGCCGCAGCGTCACGCCGTCCAGGACGATCGCGCTCATGCAGGCGGCGCGGACATCGCCCGGTCGAGCGCGTCGAGCTGGCCGAGGATCCAGCCCTGGTAGCTCGCGGCGCTGCGCGGTTGCGTCTCGGTGACGCCGAGGACCGGGATCCTCGCCGCCCGCGCGATGCGCAGCAGGCGCTCGGCCGCGCTGTCCGTGGCCTGGCTGTTGTAGATCAGCAGCCTGACCTTGTGGCCGCGCAGGTCGTCCTCCATCGCGGCGACGTCGGCAGCACCCGGCTCGGTGCTGTTCATCACCGCACGCTGGAACCGCTCGTTGCGCATTGCAAGGCCGAGTGCCGCAGCCATGTAGCCGAACACCGGCTCGGTGGCGGTGACGGGCAGGCCCGCGTACCGGGCGCGGAGCGACGCGATCTTCCGGTCGATCGGCACGAGGGAGCGGTCGAAGCGGTCGAGGCGGGCGGCATATTCGCCCCGGTGCGCGGGATCGTCCGCGGCGAGGTCGGCCGACAGCGCGCGTGCCACGGCAAGCATGGTGCCGGGTTCGTACCAGAGATGCGGGTTGTCCCCGGGACGGTGACCCGTGAGGTTCCCGGCGACCACCGTCCGGCGCCGGTCCGAGCGCGCGGCCGAGAGCAGCTTGTCCATCCAGGGATCGTAGTCGACGCCGTTGAACACGACGATGCGCGCGGCCGACAGGTCGCGGGCGATCGAGGGGCTGGCCTCGAACAGGTGCGGGTCCTCGTCAGGATTGTTCAGGATGCTGGTCACGGTCCAGCCCGGTCCGGCGAGCTGTCCGGCCACGTCGCCGTAGAAGTTCTCCGCCGCGACGATGGTGCCGACAACGGCATCACGCGCTTCCGCTCCGGTGGCCAGCATCACCAGGACGGGCAGCGCCACCGGGAATCCGAGGCTTCTCGACCCGACCCGCCTTGCCCCACGACGAGTCCGCATCGTCTTCCGCTCCTCGACAACGGCTACAAGCCCAACGTTATAATGTTGGGTATAGATCCCCGACCACGTCCAGGCCTTTCTCGCCGCGGTCCGGCGCCTCGTCCTGTCTGGTCGATCAAGGATGGCCATCTCGAAGTCCGCGCTCGGTGGGAAGGCGAGCGGGCCATGCGCACCACCAGAATCAAGGCGCCCTCCCGCCACGTCTTGAGCCGGCTTCCTGTCCGGACAGGCCATGATCCAGGAGGTCGAGCGGGTTCCCGGTCATCATCGGCTGCATCCAACAGCGTCAGGACGATCGCGGCCGCCATCGTCTCGTCACCGACCGTGGAGGCGCGAGGCGCCTGGACGACATCTCCTCCAGACGTCGCAGCCGCAGCAACCGTCATGGCGCAGAAGGCCGTCGATGTGATGATATAGCAACACAGTCGCTCAAAGTGGATGCCTTCCTCATGAGCTGGTGGACGCAACAGGCAGCAATCCTGTAATGGATGTTATAACGTTTTAGAAGCATGGTTGGGCGTCCAACATGCTGCGATGATCGGCCTCCGAAGGATCCTCCCGATGTCGAGACGGGCCGCGTTCCCTTCCAGAACCATCCTGGGTGCGCTCGCTGTCCTGGGCGCTCCCGCGCCGGCGGTTGCGCAAGGCACGGGTGCCGGTCCGGCCGCAAGCCTCGGCGTGCAGACGCCTGACCTTGACGCCCGGACCACCCCGGCGGGGCAGCCGACAGTTCCGTCCGCGACTGGCACCCGGTCGACCGACAGCGTCGAAGCAACTTCCGGCGTCGAGCAGGTCACCGTCCGCCTTGACCGCGACCGGAGTGACATTGAACCGGATCTGGGAGCAACAGTATATCATTTTGGCCGTGGCAGCCTCGAGACCCTGCCGCAGGGCGACAACGCCCCGCTCAACCAGGTGCTACTGCAGGCGCCCGGCGTGGCGCAGGACTCGTTCGGCCAGATCCACGTGCGCGGCGACCACAACGAGGTGCAGTTCCGGCTCGACGGGGTGCAGCTGCCCGAAGGCCTGTCGGTGTTCGGCCAGGCACTCGAGACGCGGTTCGCGCACTCGCTGTCGCTGATCACCGGCGTCCTGCCAGCCGAATACGGCTTCGACACTGCCGGGGTCATCGACATCACCGCCAAGAGCGGCATCACCGACCCCGGCGGCGAGATCTCGATCTACGGGGGCGAGCGCGACTATTTCCAGCCATCGTTCTCCTATGGCGGACATACCGGCACCGTGGACTACTTCGTCACCGGCGACGTCCTGCATGACCGCGTCGGCATCGAGAACCCGACCGGCACGCTCAACCCGATCCACGACCTCAGCAACCAGACCCATGGCATCGCCCACATCGCCTGGACCGTGGATGCCGACACCCGAGTCAGCCTGCTGGCCGGCGCTTCCAACGAGTTCTTCGAGCTGCCGAACAACCCGGGCCAGACGCCGTCGCTCGGCCTGTCCGCGAACGGGGCCAGCACCTTCAACAGCAGCGACCTGACGGAGCACCAGCGCGAGATCACCGATTTTGGCATCCTGTCGCTGCAGAAGGAGGTCGGCAGCCTCGACGTCGTGACCTCGGTCTTCACCCGCTACAGCAGCCTGTACTACACGCCCGATCCGCTCGGCGACCTGCTGTTCGACGGCGTGGGGCAGACCGCCGCGCGGTCGGTGCTATCCATGGGAACCCAGAGCGACGCCAGCTGGCACGTCAGCGACACGCACACGATCCGCGCCGGCACCCAGATCATCGGCGAGCGGCTGGTTTCCAGCACCACCTCCGAGGTGCTCCAGGCCGCAAACGGCGACGATGACGACACCAACGGTGCCGGCCTCGCCGCGGCGATCCAGCCCGACGGCAGCGCCGGCGCCGCGACGTCGACCACGCCGTTCACCATCCGGGACGGCCAGGGCAAGACCGGCGGCCTGTACGGCGTCTACGTGCAGGACGAGTGGCAGATTCTGCCGCGCGTCAGCCTGAACTACGGTGCCCGGTTCGACGTGGTCTACGAATACACGCACGAGAACCAGTTCAGCCCCCGGGTCAACGTGGTGTGGCAGCCGACGCGGACCACGACGCTGCATGCCGGCTATTCGCGCTACTTCGTCCCGCCGCCATTCGAGTTGGTCGGCGGCAAGGACATCGACCTGTTCAACGGAACCTCGGGGGCGGCGGCGGTCACCGAGGACAGCGTGGTCAAGGCGGAGCGAGACAACTACTACGACGCCGGGATCTCGCAGACCCTCCTGCCCGGCTTGCAGATCAGCTTCGACGCGTACTACAAGGAGGCGCAGAACCTGATCGACGAGGGGCAGTTCGGAGCGCCGATCATCCTGTCCGCCTTCAACTACGCGCACGGCGACGACCAGGGCTACGAGCTCAGCGCCACCTTCGACCGCGGGCCGCTCTCGCTCTACGCCAACGTTGCCCGCTCACGTGCCGTCGGCAAGGACATCGTCTCCGCGCAGTTCAACTTCTCCGCGGCCGAACTCGCCTACATCTCGCAGCACTTCATCTACCTGGACCACAACCAGACCTATACCGGGTCCGGAGGTGCTGCCTACACGCTGTTCCGCCAGACGGGCTACCCGGCGCGGCTGTCGGTCGACCTCATCGTCGGCAGCGGCCTGCGCGCCGACGGGACCATCCCCAACGGCCAGGCGCTGCCGGGTTACGCCACGGTCAACCTCGCCGCCGTGCAGACCTTCAAGACGGGGCTGTTGCGCGGCACGCAGCTCCGCCTGGACGTCATCAACCTGCTGGACCGGATCTACGAGATCCGGGACGGCACCGGCGTCGGCGTCGGCGCACCGCAGTACGGCCTCCGCCGGACGATCCTGGTCGGGGTCGCCGAGCGGTTCTAGCCGCCCGGCTGCGGCCGCGGACGCCACGAGAATCCGCTCGACACGCGGCGTGATCCTGGGCATGTGGGCGCCGAAATCAGCAGGGGCGCGCGGTCGCGGAATGACGTCGATGACACGGTACGGCCTGGCAGCCCTGCTTCTCGCCGCCTCCGGGCTGACGGGAGCGGCCCGCGCCGACGAGGGCATGTGGACGCTCGACAACCTGCCGAAGCAGGCGATGCAGCAGCAATACGGCTTCACGCCGGACGGGCAGTGGATCGACCGCGTCATGCATGCCTCGCTTCGCATGGCCTCGGGATGCTCGGCCTCCTTCGTGTCGCCGAACGGCCTGGTGATGACCAACCACCATTGCGTCGCCAGCTGCCTCGGCGACCTGCAGAAGGCCAGGCAGAACTACGTCCGCGACGGCTTCGCCGCTCCCCGTGCCGGCGCCGAGCCACATTGTCCCGGCATGGAGCTCGACCAGCTGCAGCAGATCACGGACGTCACCTCGCGCATCGACGAGGCAACGCGGAACAAGTCCGGCGCGGACTTCATCTCGGCCGAGCATGCGGCGGAAAGCGCCATCGAGAAGGAATGCGGATCCGGCGATCCGAAGACCACGCGCTGCGACGTGATCGCGCTGTATCACGGCGGCCGCTACGACCTGTACAGGTACCACCGCTACGACGACGTGCGCCTCGCCTTCGCGCCCGAGGACGCGATCGCCAACTTCGGCGGCGACCCCGACAACTTCAACTATCCCCGCTACGACCTCGACGTGTCGTTCGTGCGTGCCTTCGTCGACAACCACTCCGCGCATACCGACTACTTCCCGTTCGATCCGGCCGGTCCCAAGGCCGGCGAGCTGGTGTTCACCTCCGGCAACCCCGGCAGCACCTCGCGCAACGAGACCGCGGACCAGCTCGAGTTCCTGCACGACGTCGAGCTGCCGCTGATCTACGGGTATTACGAGAGCTTCGACGGCGCGATGTCGCAGTTCGCCTCCGAAACGCCGCAACGCGCGAAGGAAGCCGGGAACACGGTCTTCTTCACCGAGAACTCGCTCAAGGTGTTCACCGGCTGGCTGACGGCGTTCGGCGACCCGGCGCTGCTGGCGAGGAAGCGGGCCGACGACCAGTCGCTGCTGGACTGGATCAACGCCGACCCGTCCCGCAGGCAGGCCTACGGCGATCCGTTCGCCGCCATCAAGGCGACGCTGCCGCGGGAGCGTGCGCTCTACCCGCGCTACACGATGCTGGAAGGGCAGCGCCGGCCGCTCGGCATCGGCTCCGACAGCTTCATCATCGCCCGCACCCTGGTCCGCGCCGCGGCCGAACGGACCAAGCCGGATGCCGACCGCCTGCCCGCGTTCCGCGACGCCAACCTGCCGGCGCTCGAGGCGCAGCTGTTCTCGTCCCGCCCGATCTATCCCGACCTGGAGCGCACCGAGCTCGCCTTCTCGCTGACCAAGCTGCGCCAGGTGCTGGGCGCCGACGACGCGGCGGTCCACCTCGTGCTGGGCCAGGCCTCGCCGGACGGGCTGGCGCA
Organism: uncultured Acetobacteraceae bacterium; assembly: GCA_964245705.1. Classification (GTDB taxonomy): domain Bacteria; phylum Pseudomonadota; class Alphaproteobacteria; order Acetobacterales; family Acetobacteraceae; genus Lichenicola. The sequence continues at coordinate 15,173 of CAXTOD010000012.1, read as the reverse complement.
GCGCCTCGTGTCCGGCACCACGGTGACCGATCTCGCCGTGCGCCACCGCCTTTGGGACGGCGGCCAGGCTGCGATCGCGGCCTCGACCGACCCGATGATCCGCTTCGCCGTCGCGGTCGATCCCGTGTCGCGCGCGGTGCTGAAGCAGTGGCAGGACCAGGTCGAGGCGCCGCAGCGCCAGCAGACCGAGCTGATCGCCAAGGCGCGCTTCGCCCGGGAAGGCAACGCGCTGTATCCGGACGCGACGTTCACCGAGCGCCTGTCCTACGACAAGGTCGACGGCTGGACCGAGAACGGCCGCACGATCCCGCCCTTCACCGAGTTCGCCGGCCTGTACGACCGGGCGACCGGAGCGGCGCCGTTCGCGCTGCCCAGGGACTGGCTCGACGCGAAGCCGCACCTCGACTCCACCACCCACTACGACTTCGTCAGCACCAACGACATCACCGGCGGGAACTCGGACAGCCCGATGATCGACCGGGACGCGCACGTGATCGGCGTCGCGTTCGACGGCAACCAGCCCTCGATCGCTGGCGACTTCATCTACGACGGCTCGCAGAACCGCACCGTGGGCGTCGACACCGCGTCCATGATCGCAGCGCTGCGCACCGTATACCGCCTCGACTGGCTCGCCGACGAGCTCGTCGGCAAGACCACCGCGAGCGCAACCAGGTAGCAGCAAGGTCAGGACACGCCGAGCAGCGACAGGAAGGCGGCGGCGCTGCGGCCGGGATGGCGCTCGCGGTGGTGCAGCAGCCGGAAGCTCCGTTGCGGCAGGTCGAGCGGTACCCGATGCAGCAGCCCGGCTTCCAGGCCGGGCGCCGCCACCGAGGCGGAGATCACGGTGGCGCCCGGACCGGCTTCCACCGCCGCCCGCACCGCCTCGTTGGACGGCAGCTCCAGGACAACCCGCAGGGCCTGCGGCGCCACGCCGAGGCGGCGGGCGGTGGCCTCGAACTCCGAGCGGGTGCCCGAGCCTCGCTCGCGCAGGATCCAGTCGACTTCCGTCAGCTCGGCCGGACGCAGCGCCGTCCGCCCCGCCCACGGATGACCGCGCGATACCACCAGCACCAGCTGGTCCTGCGCCACCACCGCCGAACGCAGGGTCGGATCGTCTGCGGCACCCTCGACCAGGCCGAGCTCGGCGGCGCCGTCGTGCACCTGGCGCACCACCTCGCCGGTATTGCCGATCGACAGCCGGATCTCGATCCCCGGGTGGCGGGCGCGGAACGCCATCAGCCGGCTGGGCAGCCAGTAGCCGGCGATGGTCTGGCTGGCGGCGACCAGCAGCACGCCGCGCGTCAGCTCGCCCAGCTCCGACAGCCGGAGCCGTGCCGCCTTGGCACGCGCCAGCACCGCGCGCGCCTCGCCCAGGAACATCCGCCCCGCCTCGGTCAGCTCGATGCCGCGCCCGACCCGGTCGAACAGCCTGACCCCGACTCCGTCCTCCAGCGTCGCGATCGCGTGGCTGACGGCGGACTGGGCCAGGTTCAGCGCCAGGGCGGCCCGGGTCACGTGCTGCCGCTCGGCGACGGCCACGAACACCCGCAGCTGGTCGAGCGTCATCGGCTCCGTGGCCCGGAGCGCAGCGCCGGACCCCGCGTACTCAGGTGCGCTGCCGGTCGAGCCAGGCGAGGCCGGGGCGCAGGTCGACCTGATGGGCGTCGGCCCAGCGGGACGCCTCGTCGCGGGTCATCGCGCCGCACCTGATCCGGCTCAGCGCCCACAGGTTGGCGGAGCGGGCTCCGGACGCGCAGTGGGCATGCACCGGCCCGTCGGCCTCCGCCACCGCCTCGCCGAACCGGTCGACCTCCTCGGCGCGCAGGCCCGCGAACGTCACCGGGATGTGCCGGTAGGCGAGGCCGGCGCGGGCGGCCGCGCGCGCCGCCTCGTCGGCAGGAGGCTGTCCCGGCGCTTCCCCGTCCGGACGGTTGTTGATCACCAGCCTGACGCCGTGCCGGGCAAGGACCTCGAAGTCGTCGAGGCCGAGCTGGCCGGACACGGTCAGGCCATCCGCGAGAGCCTTGCGAAACATCCGATCATCCCGAAGCCAGCATCGTTTCCGTTACCGCGCGTCGGAAGCGGTTGCAACGCGCGGCAGCAGGATCCCGTCGGCGAGCCGCGCGGGCGTCACCCTGGCGGTCGCGGTGCGGGCGAGCGGATCGGAGTGCCAATCCGGGGTGGCGGACGCCTCGACGTCGTGCACGACGACCTCGATCTCCTGCCACCACGGCCGGAACGCGCCGGCCCGCTCCGCCTCGCGGACCAGCAGCCCTTCGGCGGTCTCCTCGCACCGGAAGGTGCTGCGCAGGAAGCCGCCGTCGCGATAGGCGAAGCTGGTGCCGTCGTCGGCATACAGCGCGCCGCGGCAGTTCGGGCCAGGATAGACGTGCAGCTGCAGCGGCCCGTCCGGCACCTGCTCCGTGCTCTGGACGGGCGGCTGGCGTGGGATGATCGCACCGGCCCGCACCAGCACCGGCAGCACCTCCAGCGTGGGCGTGACCGGAAGCAGCCGCAGGCCGCTGCCGGGGGCATCGCCCTCGGTGCGCAACCGGACCCTGCCCTCAACCGTGATCACGGCGTCGGGCGCCTCCACACGCAGGCCGGTCCAGTAGTCGTACCAGTCGCCCGGCGGCAGCAGAACGGCGTAGGGCGACGGCTGCTCGCCGTGCGGCACCGGCGCCACCAGCAGGTCCGGGCCCCACATGAACTGCGTCGGCGCCGCGTGGTCGAGCGTCCACCGGCCGCCGGCCTCCGGAAACTCGAGGAACATCGGCCGCATCATCGGGATGCCATCGCGCGAGGCCTCCTCCGCCACGGTGTAGACGTAGGGCAGCAGCCGGTAGCGCGCCTCGATCGCCTCCCTACGGATCGCCTCGTGCCGGCGGCCGTGCACCCACGGCTCCTGCGGCGGGGTGTTCTTGTCGGTGTGGTCGCGGCTGAGCGGGTTGAACATGCCGAGCTGCAGCCAGCGCGTCAGCAGCTCCGGCGACGGGGTGCCGACGAAGCCGCCGAGGTCGACGCCGCAGAACGGCATCCCGGACAGGCCGAGGCCGAGCAGCATCGGCGTGCTCAGCCGCAGGTGGGCCCAGGTCGAGGAATTATCGCCGGTCCAGGTGACGGCATAGCGCTGGGTGCCGGCATAGGCGGCGCGGGTCATCACGAACGGGCGCTGGTCCGGACGCAGCGCGAGCAGCCCGTCATGCGTCGCCCGGACGTTGAGCATGCCGTACACGTTGTGGATCTCTGCCTGGGTCGCCACGCGCGGCGCGAAGCCGGGCTCGTCGATCCGGCTTTCGACGTCGAGCGGGATGGTCCGGGCCGGGGTATCGAACACCGAGGGCTCGTTCATGTCGTCCCAGAACCCGGCGGCGCCGGCATCGCAGAACGCCCGGTGCAGCCCGCCCCACCAGGCGCGAGCCTCGATGCGGGTGAAGTCCGGGAACACGCACGGGCCAGGCCAGACCGGGCCGACGTAGAGGCTGCCGTCCGGGTTGTGCAGGAAGTGGCCGCCGGTCCGGCCGCTGTCGTAGGGCGCGTAGGTGCCGTCCGGCTGCACCGGCACGTGCATGTCGGCGATCAGCACGGTGCGGAACTGCTGCCGGCGCAACTCGGCCAGCAGCCCGGGCAGGTCGGGAAAGCTGTCGGGGTTGGTGGTGAACGGCCTGTTGCGGTCCTGGTAGTCGATGTCGAGCCACAGCACGTCAGCCGGGATGCGCTTGCGGCGGAAGGTCGCGGCCACGGTGCGCAGCGCGTCGGCGCTCATGTAGCTGTAGCGCGACTGCTGGTAGCCGAACGCCCAGGCCGGCGGCAGCGGCGCGTGCCCGGTCAGGGAGGCGTAGCGGCGCAGCACGTCCTTCGGCCCGGGCCCGTTCAGCACGACGTAGTCGAGCGGACCGCCGGCGGCGGCAGCGCGGAGCTCGTTCCCCTGCGCGTGGCCGACGTCGAAGCTGGTGCGCCAGGTGTTGTTCAGAAGCAGCCCGTAGGCGGCGCCGCGCCGCAGCCCGAGGAGGAACGGGATCGCCTTGTAGAGCGGGTCGCTGCCCCCCTCGAAGCCGTAGGCGTCGGTGTTCCACAGGGTGAAGCTGCCGCCGCGCCGGTCGATCGGCCCGGCGCGGTCGCCCAGGCCGAACACGTGCTCGTCCGCGTGCAGGTACTTGTGCACGGTGAAGCCGTCGCCGGCGAAAACCGGACCGGCGCCTAGCACGTCCGACGAGACGATGCGCCCGTCGATCGTGCGGATCGTCACCGCGCCGCAGCGCCGGTCGACCCGCACGCGCAGCGAGGCGGTGTCGAAGCCGGCCACCCGCCCGCGCCGCACCGGCACCACCGGCACCCGCGCGGTGCGCGCGTCCGGCAGCATCGACCAGGACGCGTCCTCCGGCAGGGCGCTGGTGGCGGACGCGCGCACCCGGATCACGTCGTGGTCGAGTGCCGCGACATGCACCAGGCCGCGCCGCACCCGGAGCGTTATGCCGCCGTGCTCGAAGGTGCAGCGGCCCGCAGCCCGCACCATCCCGGCCGCCAGCAGGGTTCCCGCCGCCGCTCCGGACGCGAGCGGGACGCGGTGGCGCAGGGCCAGCCGGGCGAGGACGGTGGATCTGCTCAAGCGGAGTCTCCCGGAAATGGGGCCTCGCCGCGACCGGGCGCCGATGATGCCGCTGGTCAGAAAGCGCGGCAGGAGGTGTCGTTCCGCGTTTCAGTCACTGGGAAGGGCTCTGGTCCCCGCAGGACGCCTCGAACAGCGAGCGGCCTGCCTCGCAACTCCGGGCGCCGACGGCATGAGTGGTGACGACCGCCGAGGTTTCGCGGAACCTGCACACCAAGTAAGGATCCACGCCGTCCAGGTTCCAGCGGTCTACGGCGCCGGCAGGAACCGGAACCAAGTCGGCTTCCCGGTTCGGAGGGGCGTCGAACGGCGAGGCGTCGGCCAGCCTGTGCCGGGTGGCGGAGCCGGGCAGGCTGGACGGACCAGAAACCGGCGCGGCAGCCGCGCAAGCGAGAGCGGCAATGCCGAGCAGCGGCCGCGGGACGCCGCACGCACCGGTCAACCGGCATTATGGGTGAGGGCTTGAAGTGACGCTGAGAGTAGCCTTGACCCCTGTTTTCAACAGCCTCTTGTTCGGGCGTAGGCTGCCGCTTGCTGGCCATAGCGTTGTTCTCGGCTGCCGTTTTAGGCCGAAGCGTTACGCTGCATCCGGCGCCGTTCGTAGCCCTCAACATGATCCAGACAGCTCTCTGCAGAACGGTCGGCACCTGCTGACGAACTCACCCGCGTCAACCTGGGCTTCAAGCTCGAAAACGTGATGGTCCAGGACGACCGGAACACGCTGCTGCACGCACTTCTGTTCCATGAGGTATGCCGGAAGCGGTGGCGGGGCTTATCAGAACAGCGTTGCCGCTGCGGCTGGCGCTGCACATCCAGGCGCTCCCTCAGGCGCGACTTGGCGGATCGGTCGAGCGCCTGTTCGTCCGGTCGTCCATGCCGACGATGTGTGAGGCGCCGGTTCATATGGACAGGATGTTGATCAAGGCGCGCGAGCTCGCCTCCTGTTCCTGGGCGGCGCGCTTCCGGAAGGAAACAATCCACCCGAAGTCGAACGCCTGATGGAGGAGTTCGACCTCCTGATCGGCAGGCAGCCGGGGCGAACAACGTCAAGGACGACCGCCCGAACCGGAACGCCCGCGCCAGCCGCGGCTTACAGCTGTCCCGCCGCCGCTACGACAAACTCTTCCGCTAGCCGTCCGGTTGAAAGAGCGACTGGTGCGCCTGCGTCTCCGGGAAGCGCGGAATCAACTGCTGCTCGTCGGCAAGGCCTCGCTCGCGCCTCGACTGACGCTTGAGCAGTTCGGTGGCCACGTCCCAACCGCTGCCTTCGTGGCCTGCTACGCGGCGCGGATGAAGCTGCGGAGCGAGTTCACCATCGGCAGGCAGCAAAGCCGTTCGATGACTCGGCCGCTGCCCTGCTGGCGATCTGTGAGAAGGACCCGGGCACGCGCTGGCAAGCCACGGCGCACGTCTTCCCGCAGGCCGCCGCGCTCGCGAAGCCTTCCAGGGCGGAGAAAGAACGGCTGCCTGGTCGCTGGTTCGACATCCTGAGCGAGACTGCCGGCACCTGGAGCAGGCATACCGGCGGACCAACCTCGACCTTACGACCATGATGGCGCGGCCCGGCGACGACTCCAGCCCGTGGAACCTCCTCGCCAGCGCCTGGAACCGGGCGCATGACCACTGGATCGCGCTGGTCGACACGCTCGGCATGAACACGCTGTTTGGCGAGGTGCTGCCTGGTAAGGTCATGCGAGTGGCGGCGTGTGTCGCGGGGAGCGGTCAAGGAGTACGTCCGCCCGTGTACTCCCCACGCCGACGTTCATGCCGACGAGGCAGCGAGGCCCGTCGGCATCGGCTAGGCTGGCCGCGGCATCAAAGATCAACGCTGTTGGGCAGGATGACGAGGTCGCGCACCGTCACGCCACGCGGGCGCGTCAGCATGAACAGCACCGCTTCCGCCACCTCCCGCGGCTGCATCAGGCTGTTGCTGGCCAGCGCCTCCTGCATCTTGGCTTCCGGCCAGTCGGCGAGCAGCGAGGTGACGACCGGCCCGGGCAGCACGGCGCCGACCCGGACGCCGTGCGGCGCCAGCTGCCGGCGGGTGGTGTGCACGAACGCCTGCACGGCGAACTTGGACGCGGTGTAGATCGGCTCCCACACCACCGGCACCACGCCGGCGATCGACGAGGTGAACAGCACGTCGCCGGATCGCTGCGCGATCAGGTGCGGGATCACCGCCCGCACCGACCGGAAGGCGGCGTTGACGTTGAGGTTGAGCATCCGGTCCCAGGCATCCGGATCGCCTTCCGCCACCGGGCCGCCGACATAGGCGCCGGCGTTGGCGTGGAAGATGTCGAGCCCGCCGGCGAGATCCAGGATGCGCGGCAGCATTCCGGACACCGCAGCGGGGTCGAGCAGGTCGAGCGCCAGGGGGAACGCGTTTGCCCCGAGTTCCGAGCACAGGTCCCGCAGCCGGTCGCCGGCGCGGTCCACCAGCACGACGCGGCAGCCGTCGTCGAGCAGGTGCCGTGCGCACTCGAGGCCGATGCCGGACGCGGCTCCGGTGATGGCGGCGACCTTGCCTCCAAGGGATTCGGCCATGTTCGGTTCCTCCGGGGGTTCAGGCGCGGCCGTGGGAGGCGCGGGAACGGCGGGCCAGGCTGTCGACGATCACGGCGATGGCGAGCACGCCGCCGGTGATCATGTAGCGAAGGCTCGACGACAGGTTGAGCAGGGTCAGGCCGTTGGAGATCGCCTGGATGACGATCACACCGAGCAGGGCGGAGTAGGCGCTGCCGCGGCCGCCGAACAGGCTGGTGCCGCCGATCACCGCCGCGGCGATGGCGTTGAGGTTGACGTCGCCGGTGCCGGCCTGGCGGCTGGCGGAGGCGAGACGCGCCGCCGACAGCACGCCGCCGGCAGCGGCGAAGGTGCTGCACAACACGAAGGCGCTGCGGTGGATGCTGCGCACGTTGATGCCCGAGCGGCGCGCGGCCTCGCGGTTGCCGCCGACCGCGAACATCGAGCGGCCCCAGCGGGTGCGGCGCAGGGCATACTCCATCATCACCACCAGCACGGTGAACAGCGCGAACAGCCACGGCAGGCCGCGGCCGACGTTGAGGTAGAACATCGCGGTAAGCAGGGCCGCGGTGACCACGCCGGCCTTCACCGCCAGCACCCGCACCGGCTTGGCCGACAGCCGCGCCGCGTGCCGCCGCCGGCGCTCGCCGAGGCCGGTGGCGAGCAGCACCGCACCCGGCAGCAGCGCCAGCAGGTAGGACAGCCAGGCCGGCATCACCAGGATCTGGCCGAGCTGCACCAGGGCGGAGTCGTAGGGCAGGTTGATCGAGCCGGTGTCGCCCAGCAGGTAAAGCTGCAGCCCGAGCAGCGCCAGAAGCCCGGCCAGGGTGGCAACAAAGCTCGGCATGCCGAAGCGGCTGTACAGTTCGGAGTAGATCAGCCCGACCACGGCGCCGGCGACGAGGGCGACCGGGATCGCCACCGCCAGCGACCAGCCGGCCCCGACCCAGAGCACGCCGAGGATCGCCGAGGCGAGCCCGCTCATCGAGCCGACCGACAGGTCGATCTCGCCCAGCATCAGCACGCACACGATGCCGAGCGAGATCAGCCCGACGGTGGCGCAGTCGAACAGCAGGTTGACCAGGTTGTCCGCGTCCACGAACACCGGGTTGAGCGCGGTAAACACCGCGGTGATGGCGAGGAGGCCCACCACCACCGGCAGCATGCCGAGGTCGCCGGAGCGCACGCGGTTGGCGAAGGTGCGCAGCTCGCCGCGGAAGCCCTCGTGATGGCTGAGCCGCTCGTCGGCGCGGTCCAGCGCGGCATCCGGGACGCCAGCCCGTTCGGACACCGGGCGGGGAAGCGGCACGGTGCTCATGCGGCACCTCCGTTGGACAGTGAGGCGGCCTGGGGCGGGGCGCCGGCGCGCGCGGCGTCGCGGCGCGACACCGAGTTCTCGGCGGCGCCGGTGATGGCGGCGACTAGGTCCTGGTGGCTGGTTTCGGCGGTGAACACGCCGTTGTTGCGGCCGAGCCGCAGCACGATGATGCGGTCGGCGACCGCGCGCACGTCGTCCATGTTGTGGCTGATCACGATCACGCCGAGGCCGCGGTCGCGCACCCGCTCGATGAGGTTGAGCACCTCGGCGGTCTGCGCCACGCCCAGCGCCGCGGTCGGCTCGTCGAGCATGATGATCTTGGGGTCGAGCAGCAGCGAGCGGGCGATCGCCACGGTCTGGCGCTGGCCGCCGGACAGGGAGGCGATCGGCTCGCGCACGGAGGGGATGCGCGCCGCCAGCTCGCGCAGCAGCGTCCAGGCGCGCACCTCCATCGCCACCTCGTCCAGCCGCCACGGCGCCAGCTCGTGGCCGAGGAACAGGTTGGCGACGACGTCCAGGTTCTCGCACAGCGCCAGGTCCTGGAACACGGTGGCGATGCCGAGCTCCAGCGCCTGCGCCGGCCCGTCCAGCGTCACCGGCTGGCCGTTGAAGCGGATCTCGCCGGCGGTGGCGCGGTGCACGCCGGCCAGCACCTTGACCAGGGTGGACTTGCCGGCGCCATTGTCGCCGACCAGGGCCACCACCTCGCCGGCGTGAACGTCGAGCTCGATGTCGGTCAGCGCCGATACCGCGCCGAAGGTCTTGGTGACGCCGCGCAGGCTGAGGATCGGCTCACCGGATCGCGGCGGCGTCGGCTGAGAGGCGGGGACAGGAGTCACGAGCGGTAGCCTTCGGGTTGCGGGACACGGCGACCGGGGTTCGGCCGCCGTGTCCCGTTCGGATCAAGACGCGATGCCGAGCTTCTGGCAAGCGCTCGCGTAGGCGGACGTGCAGAGCTGGGCGGGGGTCTGGATCCCCTTGTCGATGATCTCGGCCTTCAGGTTCTTCGCGGTGATGATCGTGGGCGTGAACAGCTGCGTGGGCGTGCCGAACAGGGTGGTCGTCCCGCTCGGCTTGCCGCCGGACAGCAGCTTGTTCGCGACCCCCGCCGCGGCGGCGGCGACGATCTCCGACGGCTTGGAGATGGTGTTGTACTCGTCGCCGGCGATGATGAGCTGCAGGCCGGCGATGGTGGCGTCGTTGCCGGTGACCGGCGGCACCGGGTTTACGCCTGCCGCCTTGAACGCGGCGATGGCGCCGCCGCCGGTGCCGTCGTTGGCTGCCACCACGCCGAGGATCTTGCCGGGGAAGCGGGTGATCTGGCCGCTGGTCCATTCCTGCGCCTTCGGAGGCGCCCAGTCCGGGGTGTCGTACTCAGCCAGCGTGCGGTAGCCGCTGTTCGCCAGGCCCTCGTGGATGCCGTCGCGGATCAGGCCGGCGGCGGCGTCGGTGGGCGAGCCGTTGATTTCCAGCAGGCCGCTCGAGCTGGGCTGCACGTTCTTGGCCTTCAGGTCCTCCACCAGCGAGGTGGCGATCATGCGGCCGATGCCCTTGTTGTCGAAGGACACGTAGAAGTCGGCCGGAGTCTTGGGAATCGGCCGGTCGTAGGCCACCACCTTGACGCCGCGCGCGTGGGCGATGTGCACCAGCGCCGCGGCGGCCGACGAGTCCACCGGGTCGAGCACCACCACCTTGGCGCCCTGGGCGATCACCGAGTTGAACTGCTGCTGCTGCTGCTGCGCGTCGGCGTTGGCGTTCTGGTAGATCACCTTGCAGGACGGGCAGTCCTTCGCCATCGCGGCCTTGAAGCCCGGGAAGTCGTGCTGCTCATAGCGGGTCGAGGCCTGGTCGGGCATCAGGAACGCCACCGTGCCCGAGCGGGCGGCGTGGGCGGCGGGACCAAGAACAACAACGGCGGCGAGTCCGGCGGCGACAGCGAGTGGTCTCATGGATCCTGCTTCCTTCCCTGGGTTGGGAGGGCGGATCACACCTGTGCGCGGGACGTCGCCGGCCGGGCCGTGGCGGCACGGACGATCCTCTCGGACCTGCCCGGGTTCGCCCCGGTGTCGAGCCCGTTTCTCCTCCCGCGTCCGGCCGTTTCCCGCACGCTCCATCGGTTGAGCAAGATGTGCACAATCGATTGAGCATCCTTGTTGCATGGAAGCGGGGGTGTCAAGAACCCCGGACATGGCTGCACGAGAACCGGCGCGACGCGTCACCATCTACGACGTCGCCACCAAGCTGGGCACCTCGCCGAGCGCGGTCAGCGCCGTGCTCAACGGCACCTGGCGCAAGCGGCGGATCAGCCAAGCGCTGGCCGACCGCATCGAGGCTGCCGCCGAGGCAGCAGGCTACGCCGTCAACCTGCAGGCTGCCGGGTTGCGTCGCGACCGCTCCGGCATTGTCGGCATGATCCTGCCCAAGTACGACAATCGTTATTTTGGCGAGATTGCCGAGCGCTTCGAGGCGATGGCCCGCGCCCGGCACCTGTTCCCGATCATCACCTGCACCATGCGGGACCCGAAACTCGAGATCATGGCAGCCAAGACCATGGTTTCGCATCAGGTGGACTGGCTGGTCGCGACCGGCGCCACCAATCCCGACGGCGTCGCCGACCTGTGTGCCGCCGCCGGCGTGCAAACGTTCAACCTCGATCTTCCGGGCACCAAGGCACCCTCGATCATTTCCGACAACTTCACTGGAGCGCTGGAGCTGACACGACAGGTGCTCGATGCGTGCGAGGCCGAGTTTGGCACCGCGGGTCCGATGCTGTTCGTGGGCGGCCGGGCTGCCGACCACAACACGCGCGAGCGCCTGCGCGGCTTCCGGATCGCCCACGCCGAGCGAGGCCTGCGCGTGCCGTCCAGGTTCGTGCTGGTCGGCGGCTACGCGGCGGAAAAGGCTGAAGCCGCTCTCGAACGTCTTGGTGCGCGGCAGCCGATTTTTCCGACCGGCTTCTTCGTGAACTCCACCATCTCGCTCGAAGGCGTAGTCCGCTGGCTTCGCGGTCACGGGGCAGCCGTTCCGCCAGTGCGGCTGGGTTGCTTCGATTTCGATCCCTTTGCGGAACTGCTCGAGGAAACGGTTGCCATGGTCAGGCAGGATGTGCACGGCCTGCTCGCAGCACTTTTCAGCCTGATCGACGGGCAGGTTCCCATCGACACCGGCAGGACATCCGGCACCGATGCAGCTCCGATCATCCTTGTCCCACCACTGAGCCCGATACGCTTCAGGATCGGGAAGAGCAGGACCGCGTCGCGTTGAGTACAACCAGCCTGGAGTGGCGGGCGGGGCCGGCTGTCGCCATGAGCCAGCGATCCGGTCCCGGCCGTTCGCCAGGGACAGGAACCGGGAGGCATCCAAGGGATCTGGCTCCCGCTCGAGCGTTGGACGCCCTGACGAGGACGTGACGCTGGCAGGCCCCGGTCCGTTCAAGGTCAAGAACGTGCCGGCAGCAAGGGGTGCAACCCGGCACCGGAGGAGGCGAGCAACGTCGCGGTGTCGCGCAAGCTGGCCTGCATGCCGGTCAAGCCGATCAAGGACGCGTTCAAGCCCCGATCAGCGACGGCATCTGGGAATATGCGCTGCGCCGACCTCCCTGCCCTGCCGACCCCCTGGTCAAGATCGCGCGCACGGTGCCGGGGCGCTTCCGGCGCAACCATCGGCTACAAGGGTTTCTGGTCACGGTGGCGTCCGAGGCAGCCAGGGCCGGACTCGGCCGGTCCGCGGCGACGCCATCCCCGTGCGCGGCGAGATCGCGATCTCCGGCGCGCGAGCGGGACGGGCACCGAGCGGAGCCCATTTGCGATCGTCGCGCCGCGTCCCATATTCTGTAAAGGGGCTGGCATCGGGTGCCATTTTGCAAAAGGCTTGAGGAAGCAGCGGCGAATTGTCAGGCCATTTCGCTTCCCGCATCGATCGGTTACCCGCGACGCTTATCAGCTGCATGATCCAGGTGATGCCGGTGGAAGTCGTTCACGGACCAGCCGATAGCGTCGGGACGAAATGGGCTCTCAGCCGCATCGAGACTTCCTTGGGAGCTTCCCGGGTCAGGAAGTGCCCGACCCCGCTGATGACAACACGCTCGAATGAACCCGTGAACTTCTGCCCGACCTTTTCACTCACGGTCGGCGGGTTGACGCCGTCCAGCTCGCCCTGCAGATAGATCGTCGACAGCGCGAGCGATCCAGTCCCTTTCACCCTTTCTCCAAGCCAAGCGATCGTTGGATCGGGCTCGGCTTCACCCCAACGGGAGCGGTAGCTGTGCAGCGTCACCTCGACCCAGTCGGGACTTTCGAATGACGCGGCGACGCTGGCGAACTCGACATCGCTGAACCAGCCTGGCGGTGACCACGTCTCCCACATGATGCGGGCAAATCCCGTGGATCCTCGCGCACGGCCTGCGCGCCGACTCCTGGTCGCCTGGAACCAGTGCTACCATTGCAATCTTGCCCAGGAGAATGGTGGGATCGTCGTCCCGCCCAGTCGCGGCGGGGACGAGAGCAGGGCAAGCCGCTGGACCCTGTCCGGCCATCCGACAACCAGCGCTTCGGCGGTGTACGCTCCCCAGTCAAAGCGTCACTCACTCTTGTCCAGGGCGTGATTGCTGGGCGCCGCACCGGTGCGATGCCGATAGAAACGCGGCACCACCTCGATAACTTAGGACTATCGGAAGGCCGCGCTGCGCTTGCTGTAGCCAGCCCCGCAGCTCACGACCAGTCACGCGTTCTGGCCATGGCGCCACGACGCAGGCTGCGCGGCCGCTCCGATCGTAGCCAGCGGCGTCACCTTGCTGATGTCGAGCGCGTCGAGCAGCGACAGTAGGCCGTCCGAGCGCGCCCTGTTGTCTTGTTCTCGGTGTTTCAGCTTTGACAGGCCCCCTACGGGTGCTTGAACACATGGCCGATGCCCGGCTGAAGCGGGTTGCCCGGATAGGATGGAAATCCTGGTCGGCAGACTGGACATCGCGGCGGGCGATCGTCCGGCTCAGGCAGGACTGGCCCGGCCCGATGTTCGATGTCCGGCGGCACCATGAAGGATGGCACCGGTGGCTGAAGCCGAGGACAATGGGGATGCGCCGCCGCAGGTAGCGACGATCCCGTAGCTGCACCTCCTGGCCTCGACGGGCCGTTGGACCTGCTGCTGGACTTGGCGGAGCGGCAGCCCGTCGACCTCGGTCGCATCGTCGTGCTCGATCTGGTTGAGCAGCTCGTGGCGGCGTCGGACAAGCTGGCTGATCGGGTGCCCGGGGAGCGCCACGTGGAGTGGCTGGTGCTGGCGATACGCCTGGTGCTGCTGCGCGAAGCGAACCGGCCGGCAGTGGGCCCCGTCCATCGGCCGGTGCGGGTCCAGCTGTGGCGGGTGGAGCAGGCGCTGGCGTGGATCCGACAGATGCTGGCAGAGGATCCGGAGGGCGCGGGCTGGCGCACTTCGTGCCGACGGTGGGGCTGGAGACGGACCGGCTGCGGCAGGCAAGAGAACACGCTTGTCGCGTGCCTGGAGCTGGCCCGGCAGGGTGAGGTCGAGGCCGGTGTTCGAGCCGGTCCGGATCAGGCGGAGCGCCGTAGATCCTCGCCCATAAGAGACTGAAGCTCGGAAGGCGGCCCGCACCAACACGACGATGCCGCTGACGGAGGCAAATTTGGTGGGACCGCGTGGGCCGAACACCCGACCAGAGCCAGTGCCGTCTAGGAACTGATGCTGGCGCGGCTGTGGCGAGCCATAAGCTTTCGACGCCTCCTTCCGCGATCTCATCAAGATCGCCGCCGGCTGGACGCTGATGAGGCTGGGCCATGACTGCCGCCACATGAGCAGCTCACAGATCATGGGGCGGGAGGACCGGCCTCACCCTACGTCCCAGCACAGCGCCAGCCCGACAGGAGACAACAGGCTCCAGCACCCCTTCTCCAGGCCCTTCGAATCCGAGCCCTGCCTGGAAAGTGGTTGTTTCGTCGGGCGCGAGCCCATAGCCTCGACCCTTCCGAGTTTTAAACGACCCGATGCCCGAAGATCTCCAGTACAGCCAGACCGGCCGCCTGCTCCGCATCGACACGCCTCTGGGCGAGGACGTGCTGCTGCTTGAAAGGTTCAAGGGCAGGGAGGAGATCAGCGAACTGTTCGGGTTCAGCGCCCTTGTCCGCTCCACGCGCACCAACCTGCAGCAGGCGGACCTGGTCGGCAAGCTGGTCGACGTGTCGATCGACCTGACGCAGGGCGACGGGCAGCTGCGCAGCTGGAACCTGCTCTGCGTAGCCCTGCACGAGGGCCCGATGCTGGCGAACGACATGCGCCACTACACGCTCGTCCTGCGCCCGCAGCTGTGGCTGCTGACCAGGCGGGCCGACTGCCGCATATTCCTGTCCAGGACCAGCATCGAGATCTGCCAGCTGATGCTGTCCGAGCACGGCCTACCCGCGCCCGACATTTCCGGCCTCGTCGGCCCGGTGCCGCCGCCGGTGCGCGACTACAGCGTGCAATGGAACGAGACCGACCTGGCCTATCTCGACCGGCGCCTGGAACAGGACGGCGTGTTCTACTACTTCGTCCATCGCCTGGGCCAGCACGTCATGCACCTAGCCAACCACCAGACCGCCTACCGGGACCTGCAGCCCGAGGCCGCGCTGCGCCTGGCCCGCGGCTCGTCCGACCGCAACCAGATCTTCGCGTTCGACCGCACCTACAGCTTCATCCCGAGCCAGCGTGCCGCGCGCGACTGGAACTTCG
>CAXTOD010000011.1:768-21241 GCA_964245705.1 uncultured Acetobacteraceae bacterium | reverse complement strand
GCCGGGCTGTTCCTGATCGCCGGCGCCGAGTTCCTGGCGATGATCCTGGTGATCGTCTATGTCGGCGCGGTCGCGGTGCTGTTCCTGTTCGTGGTCATGATGCTGGACGTGAACTTCGACCAGATGCGCGAGGGCCTGCAGCGCTATGCGCCGGTGGGTCTCGCGGTTGGCGTGGCGCTGCTGGCCGAGCTGATCTTTACCATCGGCGGGTTCCACCTGATCCCGATCATGACACCCGCAGCCACGGCGCCGGGCGCGCCGGTGCTCAGCAACACCGCGGCACTCGGGCAGCTGATCTACACGCACTACGTGCTGCTGTTCCAGCTGTGTGGCCTGGTGCTGCTGGTGGCGATGATCGGCGCCATCGTGCTGACCCTGCGCGAGCGCCCGTCTGCCCGCCGCCAGGACGTCAGCCTGCAGCACGCGCGCACTCCGGCCGATACCATCCAGCTGATGACGCTGGGCCTCGGCGCCAGCGTCGACGAGCTCGGCGGCTTCGTCCGTCCGCACGACGGCTATGGCGCGGTGGCGGCGCACGGTACCGGTCGTGCGCCCGAGCAACACCAGACCGACCACCACCACGGAGCCTGACACCATGCCGTCGAACGGTCTGCAGGCGGTCGGGCTCGGGCCCTTCCTCACGGTGGGCGCCTTCCTGCTGGTGCTGGGCGTGTTCGGGATCTTCCTGAACCGCAAGAACGTGATCATCCTGATGATGTCGATCGAGCTGATCCTGCTCGCCGGTAACCTCAACCTGGTCGCCTTTTCCGCCGCCCACGGCGAGCTGTCCGGCCAGGTGTTCACCCTGTTCTCGCTCACAGTGGCCGCCGCCGAGGCCGCGATCGGGCTTGCGATCGTCACCGTGTATTTCCGCAACCGCGGCTCGATCCAGGTCGAGGACGTGACACTGATGAAGGGCTGAGATGCCGTCCGTCCCCGCCTTCTTCGCCCCGCTTTTCGCGACCGCAGTGTTCGCGCCGCTGCTCGGCGCCGTCGTGACCGGCCTGTTCGGCCGCGTGATCGGCACCCGCCCGGCGCTGCTGGTCAGCGTCCTGCTGATGGTGCTGGCCTCGATCTGCGCCGTCGCCGCCTTGTGGATCGGCGTCGCCTCCGGCTCGCAGGCTATCGCCGTGCCGGTCTCCTCCTGGATCCAGGCCGGCGGCTTTCACGCCCCCTGGCAGCTGCGCTTCGACGCGCTCTCGGGCTCCATGGTGGCGATGGTCACGGTGGTGTCCACCCTGATCCACATCTACAGCGTCGGCTACATGAACCACGAGACCATGCCGGTCCCGCGCTTCTTCGCCTACCTGTCGCTGTTCAGCTTCGCCATGCTGATGCTGGTCAGCTCCGATAACCTGATCCAGCTGTTCTTCGGCTGGGAGGGCGTCGGCCTGTGCTCCTACCTGCTGATCGGCTACTGGTACGACCGACCGAACGCGACACGCGCCGCCAACAAGGCGTTCGTAGTCAACCGCATCGCCGACCTGTTCTTCATGGTCGGCATCGCCCTGTTGTTCCTGCAGTTCGGCACGATTGCCTACGACAACATCTTCGCCCTGGTGCCGGCGCACGCCGACGCCACCTACCACCTGTTCGGCAGCAGCCTGCGCGCCTACGAGGTGATCGGCGTGCTGCTGTTCATCGGCGCCTCGGGCAAGTCGGCGCAGCTTTTCCTGCACACCTGGCTTCCCGACGCGATGGAGGGCCCGACCCCGGTCTCGGCGCTGATCCACGCCGCCACCATGGTGACCGCCGGCGTGTTCCTGATGGCGCGCATGTCGCCGCTGGTGGAGTTCGCGCCCGTCACCAAGGCGATCGTGGTGGTGATCGGCGCCTCGACCTGCTTCTTCGCCGCCACCGTTGGTCTGGTGCAGCCCGACATCAAGCGCACCATCGCCTACTCGACCTGCTCCCAGCTCGGCTACATGTTCATCGCCGTCGGCTGCGGGCTGTACCAGGCCTCGATGTTCCACCTTATGACGCACGCCTTCTTCAAGGCGCTGCTGTTCCTGTCCGCAGGCTCGGTGATCCACGCGCTGGCCGGCGAGCAGGACATGTTCCGCATGGGCGGCCTGTGGCGCAAGGTCCCGGTCACCTATGTCGCCATGTGGTGCGGCTCCCTGGCCCTGGCCGGCATCCCGCCCTTCTCCGGCTGGTGGTCCAAGGACGCCATCATCGACGGCGCCTGGGTTGCCGGCGGCATCGGCTACTACGGCTGGATACTGGGCGTGATCACCGCCTTCCTCACCGCGTTCTACAGCGGGCGCCTGCTGTTCCTGGTATTCCACGGCAGCCCACGCGACGCGCACTTGGCGGCGCACGCGCATGAGAGCCCGCCGGCGATCACGGTCCCGCTTGTGCTGCTGTCGCTCGGCGCCGTGTTCGCCGGCTGGCTGCTCTATGCCGCCTTCATCGGCAGGGGACAGGCCGGGTTTTGGAACGGGGCGATCTTTTCCGGCCAGGATAACCACGTGCTGGCCCGCCTCGACCAGCTGCCGTTCCTGCTCACCCTCGTGCCGACCGTCGCCGCCCTCGCCGGCGCCGCCACCGCCTGGTTCTGCTACATGGCCCGGCCCACGATCCCGGCCGATCTGGCGATGCGCTTCCGCCCGCTCTACCTATTCCTGCTGAACAAGTGGTACTTCGACGAGCTGTACGACGCGATCCTCGTTCGTCCCTACGCGGCGCTGTCCCGCCTGCTCTGGCACGGCGCCGACGAGGGGATCATCGACGGCAGCTCCGCCGGGCTTGCCCGCCTCACCGCGGGCGGCTCAGTCCAGCTGGTCCGGATCCAGACCGGTTCGATCGCGGTGTACGCCTTCACCATGCTGATCGGCCTGCTCACGCTGACCTCCGTGTTCCTGGTCTTCCGATGAACGGCACGGCAATGGACAGCTCCATGACCGACTGGACCGTGGCGCTGCCGGAGATCGTGCTGTCCGTCTGCGGCCTCGTCATCCTTGTGTTCGGCGTGCTGCAGAAGAAGGACTCGCCCGCCTTCGCCTGCACGATGCTGACCCTGGTCGCGTTCCTCGTGACGGCGGTGCTGGTGCTCACGGCACCCGCGGGGACCGGCTACCGCGCCACCTTCGTCAACGACGGCTTCGCCCGGTTCATGAAGATCCTGAGCCTGCTCGGCGCCGCCTTCGCCCTGCTGATGTCGCTCGACTACAACGTGCGCCAGAAGGTCGACCGGTTCGAGTTCCCGGTGCTGGTGCTGTTTTCCACCGTCGGCACCCTGGTCATGGCCTCGTCCGGCAACCTGATGACCCTCTACGTCGGGCTCGAGCTGCAGTCGCTCGCCATCTACATCCTGTGCGCCTTCGCCCGCGACGAGCTGACCTCCGCCGAGGCCGGCCTGAAGTATTTCGTGCTGGGCTCGCTCGCCTCCGGGCTGCTGCTCTACGGCGTGTCCCTGGTCTACGGCTTCGCCGGCACCATGGAATATGGAGGCCTCCGCACCGCCCTGATCGGCGGCAGGGCGGTCCCGGCAGGCCTGGTGATCGGCATCGTGTTCGTGTTCGTGGGCCTCGCCTTCAAGCTGTCCGCGGCCCCCTTCCACATGTGGACGCCCGACGTCTACCAGGGCGCGCCCACCTCCGTGACCGCGTTCCTGGCCGGTGCGCCGAAGGTGGCCGCATTCGCGCTGCTGCTCCGCGTGATGTCCGGCCCGTTCGGCCACCTGACCACGCAATGGCAGCTGCTGGTCGAGCTGGTGGCGATCTGCACCATGGTGCTGGGCGCGCTGGCGGCCATCCCGCAGACCAACATCAAGCGGCTGATGGCCTACTCCTCCATCGGCCACATGGGCTACGCCATGATTGGCCTTGCCGTCGGCACGCCGGAGGGGGTGCGCGGCACCCTGGTGTACCTCGCCACCTACCTGTTCATGACCGTCGGCGTGTTCTCCTGCATCATCGCCATGCGTCGCCAGGGCCGTCCGCTGGAGCGCATCGCCGACCTGTCCGGGCTGTCGCGCACCAATCCCATGCTGGCGCTGGCGATGGCCGTGTTCATGTTCAGCATGGCTGGCGTCCCGCCGCTGTCCGGCTTCTTCGGCAAGCTGTTGGTGTTCGCGGCCGCGGTGCAATCCGGCCTCTGGACCCTGGCTGTGATCGGCATCGTCACCAGCGTGGTCGGCCTGTATTATTATTGGCGCGTGGTGAAGGTGATGTACCTCGACGCGCCGGAGCCGGCCTTCGACCGCAGCACCCGCACCCTGTCGACCGTCACTGGCGCGATGGGCTTGGTCACTGCCCTGTTCCTGCTCGTGCTGGGGCCGGTGGTCGGCGCTGCCCAGGCCGTCGCCGCTGTGCTGTTCAGGTGACTTGGTCTGACGGATGGTGACGAGCGGACCCACCAATTGGCGTCTCGAAACCTACGACAGCCTGCCCTCCACCTCCGACCTCTGCATCGACCGGGCCGAAGCGGGAGAGCCGGTCGGCCTCGCCGTGCTGGCGCGCCGCCAGACGCAGGGACGCGGCAGCCGCGGCCGCTCCTGGACCGCACGATCCGGGAACCTTTCCTTGTCGGTGCTGCTCCGCCCGGAAGGCGACCTGCGGCAGGTGGGCCTGTGGCCGGTCCTGGCCGGCCTGTCGCTGCACCAGGCGCTCGGCGGCGGGGCCAGCCTGCGCCTCAAATGGCCGAACGACGTCCTGCTCAACGACGCCAAGCTGGCCGGCATCCTGGTCGAGCGCGGCACCGGCGCCGGCGCCGACTGGCTGGTGATCGGGTTCGGCGCCAACCTCCTCGACGCACCGGCCCTGCCGGACCGCGATACCGCCTGCCTTGCCGAGCTCGGCTCGGCGCCGGACGCGCTGGCCGTGGCGGACCGCCTGCTCGACGCCCTCGACGACTGGCAGTCGGTGTGGCGCCGCGACGGCTTCGAGGCGATCCGCGCGGCCTGGCTCGACCGCGCCCATCCTGTCGGCACCGCGCTGGCGGTCGATCTGCAGGGGATCCGCCGGTCGGGCGCATTCGCCGGCCTGGCGCCGGACGGGGCGCTGCTGCTGTCGGTCGACGGACGGCAGGAGCGGATCGACACCGGTGAGATCCTGCTTCCGCACCGTGCCGGAAGACCGACCGCTTGCGGCTGAGGCGTCGAATCCCGATATCTGCTTCGCGCCAGGACCTGGATCCTCGCCTGCCCGCCCACCGGCGTCGGCAGGCCGAACCCCCGGAACGGCAACACCTTTGGCCGACGGCCCGAACAATCCACGGATCGATCCGGAGCAAGCGCTCGAGGATCTCCGACCACTCGCGGGGCTGGCCCCTCTTCCTGCAGCTGGCATGACAAGAACGATCGAAGGCGACTGATGAACGAATTGAACCGGGGTCTGGCATTCCTGCCATTGGGCGGGACGGGCGAGATCGGCATGAACCTCAACCTGTACCGCTGCGACGACAGCTGGCTCGCGGTGGATTGCGGGATCGGCTTCGGCGGCAACGACACGCCGGAAGCCGAGATCCTGATGCCTGATCCCGCCTTCATCGTCGAGCGCCACGCCGCGCTGGTCGGGCTGGTGATAACCCACGCGCACGAGGACCACCTGGGCGCGGTGGCGCATCTCTGGCCGCAGCTGCGCTGCCCGGTCTACGCGACGCCGTTCGCCGCCGCCGTGCTCCGGCGCAAGCTCGGCGAGGCGCAGCTGCAGAACCAGGTGCCGCTGCACGTGGTCCCGGTGGGCGGCAGCTTCGAGCTCCCGCCGTTCCGGCTCCAGTTCCTGCCCATGACGCACTCGGTGCCCGAAGCGCAGGCGCTGGTGCTGCGCACGCCGCACGGCACGGTGCTGCACAGCGGCGACTGGAAGCTCGACCGCAACCCGCTGGTCGGGCCGCCGACCAACCTGGACGCGTTCGAGGCGCTCGGGCGCGAAGGCGTGCTGGCGATGGTGTGCGACAGCACCAACGCTATGGTGGAAGGCGAGTCTGGCTCGGAGGGCGACGTCCGGCGCAGCATGGCGGCCCTGATCCGCAGCATCAGCGGGCGCGTCGCGGTGACCTGCTTCGCCAGCAACGTCGCCCGGGTCGAGAGCATCGCGATGGCCGCCGAGGCGGCCGGGCGTTCGGTGGTGGTGGTCGGCCGCAGCTTGCGCAACCTCGACGTGGCGGCGCGCGAGTGCGGATACCTGCGCGACGTGCCGCCGTTCCTGTCGGAGCAGGACGCGGACGACGTGCCGGACGACCACCTGCTGATGATCGTCACCGGCAGCCAGGGCGAGCCCCGGTCGGCGCTGTCGCGCATTGCCGCCGACACGCACCAGAACATCTCGCTCGGTGAGGGCGACACGGTGGTCTATTCCTCCCGCATGATCCCGGGCAACGAGCGCGCGGTGATGGCGGTGCAGGACAGCCTGGTCCGCCGCGGCGTTCGCGTCCTGACCGACCGCGACCACAGCGTGCACGTGTCCGGCCATGCCTCGCGCGACGAGATCCGCCGCCTGTACGGGCTGGTCAGGCCGAAATATGCCGTGCCTACGCATGGCGAATGGCGCCACCTGACGGCGCACGCCGAGCTCGCCCGCGAGGAGGGCATCACGCCGGTGCTGCTGGAGGACGGCGACGTGCTGAATCTGTCCCCGGGCCGCGTCGAGGTGGTGGACACGGCACCCACCGGACGGCTGGCGCTGGACGGCAACCGCATCCTGCCGATGAACGGCGGCGTGCTGTCGGCGCGCCGCAAGATGCTGTTCAACGGCATGGTGCTGGCGAGCCTGGTGGTCGACTCCGGCGGACGGCTGGTGGGGCAGCCCAAGCTCAGCGCGCCCGGCCTGTTCGACGCCGACGACGTCGAGGCGTCCCGCATCACCGGTGCCTTCGCTGCCAGCCTGGCCGACATCCCGCCCGGCGTGCGCCAGGACGAGGACGGCTTCCGTGATGCCGCCAAGACCGCGCTGCGTCGTGCGCTCGGCCGCAAGCTGCAGAAGCGTCCGCTGGTCGACGTGCACCTGATGCGAATCTGAGACGGCTGCATGTTCACGCAGCACTGATGGCGGCCGCTGCACAGTGGTTGTGCAGCGTCGCCGACCCGCCTCACTTTTCATACGTCTTCAGGTTAATTTTGTATGGACCCGGCAACCGGATCCGCCGATCATCTCCGTCGGCGCAGGGGGACCATCCCTGTGCCGGGCGTGTGACTGGCGTTTTCTCCCTAAACTCGGCCCACACGCTGGAACCAAGCGTCGTGGGCCCTTTTAGGAGGTCATTGCCTATCTGTCATCATTCAAAATGCAATGTTAGCAGGCTATTAGTTGTGCGTTGCATCATGATGATGCCGGTGTCGCACCGCACAAACAGGAGGCAGCTGCGGTTTCGCCGCGTCGCGGATTGATCTAGGGTCCCGGCGCCGGCCGTCCCGGCTGCCCCTGTTGAAGAGCCTGCACCGCGATGCGCCTGTCCCGCAGCTTCATGCCGACCCTGAAGGAGACCCCTGCGGAGGCGCAGATCGTCTCGCACCGCCTGATGCTGCGGGCCGGGCTGGTGCGACAGACCGCGTCCGGCATCTATGCCTGGTTACCGGCGGGCCTGCGCGTCCTGCGCAACATCGCGCAGGTGGTGCGCGAGGAGCAGGACGCGATCGGCGCCCAGGAAGTGCTGATGCCGACCCTGCAGCCGGCCGAGCTGTGGCGCCGCAGCGGCCGCTACGACGCCTACGGCCCCGAGATGCTGCGCATCCTCGACCGCCACGAGCGCGACCTGCTGTATGGGCCGACCAACGAGGAGATGATCACCGACCTGTTCGGCCAGTCGGTGAAATCCTACCGCGAGCTGCCGCAGGCGCTCTACCAGATCCAGTGGAAGTTCCGGGACGAGGTGCGTCCGCGGTTCGGCGTCATGCGCGGCCGGGAGTTCCTGATGAAGGACGCCTACAGCTTCGACATCGACCATGCGGCCGCGGTGGCCAGCTACCACCGCATGATGCTGGCCTACCTGCGCACCTTCCAGCGCTTAGGCGTCAAGGCGATCCCGATGGTCGCCGACACCGGACCGATCGGCGGCGAGCTCAGCCACGAGTTCATCATCCTGGCCGCCACCGGCGAGAGCGGCGTGTTCTATGACGGCGCGTTCGAGACCAGGGACTGGCTGGCCGAACCGGTCGACGTGGACGATCCGGTCTCGCTGCATGCCTTCTTCGCCCGCACCACCGCGTTCTACGCCGCCACCGACGAGAAGCACGACGAGGCCGCCTGGAGCGCGGTCGCGCCGGAGCGCCGTCGCGAGGGGCGTGGGATCGAGGTCGGCCACATCTTCCACTTCGGCACCAAGTACACCGAGTCGATGGGCATCTCGGTCAGCGGCGCGGACGGGCAGGCGGTGTTCCCGCAGATGGGCAGCTACGGCATCGGCATCTCCCGCCTGGTCGGCGCCATCATCGAGGCGAGCCACGACGAGGCCGGCATCGTCTGGCCGGACCAGGTGGCGCCGTTCGCTGCCGCGATCCTCAACCTCAAGCCGGGCGACCACGCCTGCGACGCCCTTTGCGAACGCCTCTATGCTGCCGCACCCGATCGCCTGCTCCTCGACGACCGTTCCGAGCGCGCCGGTGTCAAGTTCAACGACGCCGACCTGCTGGGCCACCCATGGCAGTGCGTGGTCGGCCCACGCGGCGCCGCCTCCGACCGCGTCGAGCTGAAGCGGCGCGTCACCGGCGAACGCAGCGAGATCACGGCCGAGGACGCGCTGTCCAAGATCGCGGCGCTGCGCTGAGGGTTCGGAGAATCGCCAGCATGTTCGGGCCGTTCGAGCGCGCCGTCGCCGGCCGCTATCTCCGCGCGCGCAAGGGCGAGCGCTTCGTTTCCGTGATCGCGATCTTCTCCCTGATCGGCATCGCGCTCGGCGTCGCCACGCTGATCATCGTCATGTCGGTCATGAACGGCTTCAAGGCCGACCTGTTGTCGCGAATCCTGGGCCTGAACGGCGACCTCAGCATCTACGGTGCCGGTGCCCCGATCGGCGACTACGACGCGATCGCCACCCGGGTACGCCAGATCCCGCACGTCACCTCGGCCGCACCGATCATCGAGGGACCGGTGCTGCTGAACGCCGGCTCCTACAGCGCCGCCGGCCTGGTGCACGGCATGGTGCAGTCCGACCTGAAGGCGCTGCACGCCATCAGCGACGCCATCCAGGCGGGCTCCCTCGACGCCTTTGCCGGCGACGACGCGGTGGTGATCGGCACCACGCTCGCGACCCGCGCCAACCTGCAGGTCGGCTCCCGCCTGACCCTGATCTCGCCGAACGGGGCCGCCACCGCGTTCGGCACCGTGCCGCGCGTGCGCGCCTACCGCGTGGTCGCGGTGTTCGACGCCGGCGTCAACGACTACAACGCCAGCTATGTGTTCCTGCCGATGCAGGCGGCGCAGGTGTACTTCCAGATGCCGGACACGGTGTCGCTGATCCAGGTGATGACCCGCACGCCGGAGGACGTGTCCGCCGTCACGCCGCAGATCCGTCAGGCGCTGGCCGGCGACCCGCTGCACGTGCTGGACTGGACGCAAAGCAACAACGCGTTCTTCGGCGCCGTGCAGGTCGAGCAGAACGTGATGTTCCTGATCCTGACGCTGATCATCCTGGTCGCCGCCTTCAACGTGATCTCGTCCCTGATCATGATGGTCAAGGACAAGACCCGAGACATCGCGGTGATGCGCACGCTTGGTGCCGGGCGCGGTGCCGTCATGCGCATCTTCCTGATGTGCGGCGCCTCCGTCGGCGTCACCGGTACGATCGTCGGCACGCTGATCGGCATCGTGTTCTGCCTCAACATCGAGCGGATCAAGAACCTCGTGCAGTCGATCACCGGCACCACCCTGTTCAATCCCGAGGTGTATTATCTCGAACACCTGCCGGCGAAGCTCGAATGGGGACAGGTCACCCAGGTGATCGTGATGGCGCTGGCGCTGTCGCTGCTGGCCACGCTGTATCCGAGCTGGCGCGCCGCCCGCACCGACCCGGTGGAGGCGCTGCGTCATGAATGACGTCGGCCTGCAGGCGGCACCCCTGGTGCTGCGAGGCCTGCGCCACGGCTACCGCAGCGGCGACGATACCCTGCAGCTGCTCCGCGGCGCCGACCTGACCCTCCGCCCGGGCGAGATCGTGGCGCTGGTGGCGCCGAGCGGCACCGGCAAGTCCACCCTGCTGCATCTCGCCGGCCTGCTGGAGCGGCCGCAGGAGGGTGCCGTGCTGGTCGACGGCCGTGATGCCGGCCGGCTGCCGGACAAGGAGCGCACCGCGATCCGCCGCCACGCGATCGGCTTCGTCTACCAGTTCCACCACCTGCTGGCCGAGTTCACCGCGCGCGAGAACGTGGTGCTGCCGCAGATGATCGGCGGGACCGCCCGCCGCGACGCGCGTACCCGCGCCGACATGCTGCTCGGCCTGTTCGGCCTGTCCGCCCGCCTCGACCACCTGCCGGGGCGCCTGTCCGGCGGCGAGCAGCAGCGCGTGGCGATCGCCCGCGCGCTGGCCAACCGCCCCCGCGTGCTGCTCGCCGACGAGCCCACCGGCAACCTGGACGTCGCCACCGCGCAAGGCGTGTTCGATGAGTTGCTCCGCGTGGTGCGCGACCAAGGCCTGGCCGCCATGATCGCCACCCATAACGCCGAGCTGGCCGGCCGAATGGACCGCATCGTCACCCTGCGCGAGGGTTTGATCGTTCCGTTCGCGTGACGCGTCGAACCGGACACCCATCCCCTGGTTGTGTGTTCCGGGCGAGCAGCCGGGGCAGGGGAACGAGATGGCGGACGCGACCAGGACCAGGACGACCCGACGCAAGGCGCCCCCGGCACCCGACCTCGCCGAGATGTCGCTCGACCCGCGCGAAGCCGCCAGGGCTGCCCACTTGCACTACGTCGACGACAGCAGGCCCGGCTACACCCGCCGGCTCGGCTCGGACGGCCCGATCTACCTCGATCCCAAGGGCGCCGTCGTCACCGACGACGAGGTCATCGCCCGCCTGAAGAAGCTGGCCATCCCGCCCGCCTACACCGACGTCTGGATCTGCGCCGACCCGCGCGGCCACCTGCAGGCGGTTGGTCGCGATGCCCGCGGCCGCAAGCAGTACCGCTACCACCCCGACTGGCGCTCCGTCCGCGACCAGGCCAAGTACGGCAAAATGCTGATGTTCGGCGAGAAGCTGCCCGGCCTGCGCGCCCAGGTGCAGCACGACCTGGCTCTGCCCGGCCTGCCCCGACGCAAGGTGGTGGCCACCGTGGTGGCGCTGCTCGAGAAGACCATGATGCGCATCGGCAATGACGAGTATGCCAAGACCAACAGGAGCTTCGGCCTCACGACCCTGCGCAACCGCCACGCCAAGGTGAAGGGCTCTGCCCTCGTGCTCGACTTCCGCGCCAAGCACGGCATCCAGCAGCACATCGAGCTCAAGGACCGGCGCTTGGCCGGCATCGTGTCCCGGCTGCAGGACCTGCGCGGCCAGGAGCTGTTCCAGTACGTCGACGAGGACGGCGCCCAGCACGACATCTCCTCGCACGACGTGAACGAGTACCTGCACGAGGTTACCGGCGAGGAGATCACCGCCAAGGACTTCCGCACCTGGGCCGCGACCAACCTCGCCGCCCTGGCGCTGCAGGAGTTCGAGCAGTTCGACAACCAAGCGGCGGCCAAGAAGAACGTGCTGCACGCGATCGAGAAGGTGTCCAAGCTGCTCGGCAATACCCCCGCGATCTGCCGCAAGTGCTACATCCACCCGCGCATCTTCGACGGCTATCTGGACGGCTCACTTGCCGAGGCGCTGAAGGACCGCGCCGAGGCCGCCCTCTCCCCGGAGGGCCGCGCCCACACCGACCTGTCCGCCGAGGAGGTCGCCGTGGTCGCCTTCCTCAGCCGCACCCTCGACCACGTCGCCGAGCAGGGCGGCGTGTCCACCGCCAAGGCAGCCTGATTCCGCGCCCGTATCGAGAAAATCATAGAACCCCGGCCGCCGAGGGGCGTCTGCTTCGCAGGATCCTCGCAACGCGGATCCCCGAGGGACATCCGCCATGGCCGAATACAGCGACCGCATCGACGTAGCTGCGCCTGCCGACGCAGTCTTTGCCTTCATCTCCGACATCGGCAACCTGCCCAAATACCTGCCGACGGTGCACGGCGCCCATGCCCACGGCGCCGACCGCGTGGAGGTCGACGGCACCGCCAACGGCCACCAGTATGCCTCGACCGGCTGGTTCAAGTCCGATCCCGCTGCCAAACTGATGAGCTGGGGCTCGGACGGCGAGAACGACTATGCCGGCAAGATGACCGTGCAGGGCGACGAGCGAATGTCGCAGGTCGAGTGCACGCTCCGCTTCTCGCCAACGGCCGAGATCAAGGACGCGATGGACAAGCACCAGGGCGGCCCCGGCGCCGCCATGACCGACGGGCTGCGCGCCTCGCTCGGCAGCATCAAGCAGCTCTGCGAGGCAACCGGCGGCAAGATCCCCAGCTCGGCCGAGTAGCACAGCTTCCGATCCCGGCCCGGACGATCCCCGGGCCGCGACTCGGGCCCGCGGGCTGCGACCGCAGGCAGGCAGTGCTATCTTCTGCCTATGCCGCACGCCGACTTCGTCCACCTCCGAGTCCATTCCGCCTACTCCCTGAGCCAGGGTGCCATCCGTGTCGCCGAGATCGCCTCCCTGGCGCAGTCCGCCCGGATGCCGGCGGTGGCGATCACCGACACCGGCAACCTGTTCGGCGCCCTCGAATTCTCCCAGTACTGCACCGCCAAGGGCGTCCAGCCGATCGTCGGCTGCCAGGTCTCCCTCGGCGGCGCCGGCAGCCGTGGCGTCGCTACCGCCGAGCCGCTGGTGCTGCTGGCCCAGACCCCGGCCGGTCTCGCCAACCTCCAGCACCTGTCCACTATCGGTTTCCTCCGCAGCGATCCGGCCGACCCCTGCGTCACCCTCGACACCCTGTGCGCCCACGCCGACGGCCTGATCCTGCTCACCGGCGGCACACGCGGCCCGCTCGCCCGGCTGCTCGCGGAAGGCCAGCTCGACGAGGCCCGCCGCCTGCTGTCCACCCTGTCGGAGGCCTTCCCCGGCCGCACGGTGGTCGAGATCCAGCGCCACGGCCTGGCGATGGAGAAGGCGGTCGAGCCCGGCCTGATCGCGCTCGCCGACGAGTTCGACCTGCCCCTGGTCGCCACCAACGAGTGCTTCTTCCCGAGCCCCGGGATGCACGAGGCGCACGACGCGCTGCTGTGCATCGCGCAGGGCCGCACCATGGCCGAGCGCGACCGCTGGCGCGTCACGCCCGAGCAGTGGTTCAAGCCTCCCGCCGCCATGCGCAGGCTGTTCGCCGACCTCCCCGAGGCCTGCGACAACACCCTGGCCATCGCCCGCCGCTGCGCCGTCATGGCCGAGACCCGCCGCCCCCTGCTGCCGATGTGTCCCAAGGTCCGCGAAGGCAGCACCGAGGACCAGACGCTCCGCGCCATGGCCGAGGAAGGCCTGGCGCGCCGCCTGCAGACCATGCGCGCCGACCCGGACACCGTTGCCCACTACCGCGAGCGCCTCGCCTTCGAGCTCGACGTGATCGCCCGCATGGGTTTCCCCGGCTACTTCATGATCGTCGCCGACTTCATCCAATGGGCCAAGGCGCACGACATCCCTGTCGGCCCCGGACGCGGCTCCGGCGCCGGCTCGCTCGCCGCCTGGGCGCTCACCATCACCGACATCGACCCGATCCCGTTCAACCTGCTGTTCGAGCGCTTCCTGAACCCGGAACGCGTCTCGATGCCCGACTTCGACATCGACTTCTGCCAGGACCGCCGCGACGAGGTGATCGCCTACGTCCGCGACGAGTACGGCCACGACCGCGTCGCGCAGATCATCACCTTCGGCAAGCTGCAGGCCCGCGCCGCCGTGCGCGACGTCGGCCGCGTGCTGGGCCTGCCGTTCTTCGTGGTCAACAAGGTCTGCGAGCTGATCCCCAACAACCCGGCCAAGCCGGTGACGCTCCGCCAAGCGATCGACGGCGAGCCGCGCCTGCAGGAGATGCGCGGAAGCGACGAAGCGGTGCGCCGCCTGATGGAGATCGCGCTGCAGCTCGAAGGCCTGTACCGACACGCCAGCACCCACGCCGCCGGCGTGGTGATCGGCGACCGCCCGCTGGACCAGCTGGTGCCGCTCTACCGCGACCCGAAGAGCGACATGCTGGTGTCGCAGTACAACATGAAGTTCGTCGAGCAGGCCGGCCTGGTGAAGTTCGACTTCCTGGGCCTCACCACGCTGACCATCCTGCAGCGCGGCGTGCAGATGCTGGCCCGCCTCGGCGTCACCGTGGACCTCGCGATGCTGCCGCTCGACGACGCGCGCACCTACGAGATGCTGGCCCGCGGCGACACCGCCGGCGTGTTCCAGTTCGAAGGTGCGGGCATGCGCGACGTGCTGCGCCAGATGCGCCCGACCCGCCTGGAGGACCTGATCGCCGCGGTGGCGCTGTACCGCCCGGGCCCGATGGCCAACATCCCCGACTACTGCCGCCGCAAGCACGGCGAGACGTGGGACGCGCCGCACGAGGAGCTGCGCGAGATCCTGGCCGAGACCTACGGCATCATGGTCTACCAGGAGCAGGTGATGCAGATCGCCCAGAAGATGGGCGGCTACAGCCTGGGCTCGGCCGACCTGCTCCGCCGCGCCATGGGCAAGAAGATACGCGCCGAGATGGACACCCAGCGCGAGATCTTCACCGAGGGCGCGGTGAAGCGCGGCATCGACCGCGCCAAGGCGGTCGAGGTGTTCGAGCTGATGGCCCGTTTCGCCGATTACGGCTTCAACAAGTCGCACGCCGCCGCCTACGCCTTGGTCTCGTACCAGACCGCCTGGATGAAGGCGAACCACCCGGTCGCCTTTCTTGCCGCCTGCATGTCGCTCGCCCGCGAGAAGACGGACAAGCTCGCCGCCCTGCGCCAGGAAGCCGGACGCCTCGGCGTCAAGGTGCTGCCGCCCGACATCAACCGCTCCGGCGCCGACTTCCTGGTCGAGGTGTCCGACGACGGCACGGAGGCGATCCGCTATGCGCTGGCTGCGGTGAAGAAGGTGGGCCTCGCCGCCATGCAGGCGGTGGAAGCCGCACGCGGCACCCGCCCGTTCGCCGACCTCGCCGACTTCGCGCAGCGCGTCGAGCCGAAGCAGCTCAACAAGATGCAGCTGGAGAACCTGGCCAAGGCGGGCGCCTTCGACTCCGTCGAGCCCAATCGCGCCCGCGTGTTCGCCGCCGCCGAGATCCTGCTGCGTCGTGCCCAGGCCCAGGCGGAGGAGATCGCCAGCGGCCAGATCGGCCTGTTCGGCGGCGTCGCCGCGCGGCCCGAAACCCTGCGCCTGCCCGACATCCCCGACTGGCCCGGCCTCGAGCGCCTCGGCCTGGAGGCGGACGCGATCGGCTTCCACCTGACCGGCCACCCGCTCGACTCCTACGCCCCGCTGCTGCGCCGCCTGGGCGCCTTGCAGGCCAACCGGCTGGAAACCGCAGCCCAGG
This sequence comes from uncultured Acetobacteraceae bacterium, assembly GCA_964245705.1. Taxonomy (GTDB): domain Bacteria; phylum Pseudomonadota; class Alphaproteobacteria; order Acetobacterales; family Acetobacteraceae; genus Lichenicola. The sequence goes on along the minus strand of CAXTOD010000011.1, from coordinate 5,773 downwards.
CAGGGCAGGGGCGTGTGCGAATCGCCGGTTGCATCATCGACCGCAAGGAGCGCCCCACCCGCACCGGCACCAAGATGGCCTGGGTGCGCCTGTCGGACTCCACCGGTTCCTGCGAGGTGACCTTCTTCAGCGAGGCGCTGGGGCGCGCCCGTGACGTGCTGGTCGCCGGCCAGGCGGTGCTGGTGACTGCCGAGCTGCGCATGGAGGGCGAGATGCTGCGCGTCACCGCGCAGGACGCGGTGTCCCTGGACAAGGCCGCCGCCGAGGACCGCGGCGAGATACGCATCTGGATCGACCGTCCTGCCGCGATCGACACCATCCGCGGCCTGCTCGGACGCGAGAAGGGTGGCCGCGGCCGCGTGGTCCTGCTCCCCTGCCTGGACGACACCCAGGACGTCGAAGTGACCCTCCCCGAGCCTTACATGGTCACGCCGCGGCTGACGCAGGCGCTGAAGGGCGTGCCGGGCGTGACCCGCGTGGCCGAGCAGTAGCGGCCGGCAGTCGTCATTCGTCCGCCAGCCGGCGGAAGAAGCCGCGCACGCGGGTGCGCAGCACCGAGTCGAGCCCTTCGCGCAGCCACGGCTCGTCCAGGTCCACCTCGTCCCGTTCGAGCACCGAGCGGATCAGCGCCTCGACATCCGGCGTGTGTGAAGCCGTCCCTGCGCGACCGCCTCCCTATATTCAGGCTGGAGATAAAGCTCTCCGGGTTTGTCCATCTCCTCCCACCTGGTGACCAGGATGCAGAGAAGCGCGATCGCCGAGCCGGTCCTCAGCAACTCCATGTCGCACCAATAGGCCCTGGGATCAGCCTCCGCGTCGACAAAGCGCAAGCAGTCGAGCCGCCTTCCGCATCGAGGTTGTGCGTGAAGCGACCTTCTTCGGCCAGTCCGACGTAGAGCATGACGATCTCGCGGATCGCGTCGTTGGTCTCGTCGAAGTTGTCGTTGTTGATGATTGCCGGCGCGGTCATGGCGTGGCCACCCCATATGACTGGTCCCGACCCATGTGCCGTCGAAGCGCCCGGTTCGCCGGCTCGGCGACTAGCCGCGCGATCAGGCCCGCCAGCACCGCCGACGACAACAGGAACACCATCAGCCAGACCGGCTTGATCCCCCGCATGATCTCCGCCGGCGGCAGCACTACCCGCATCGCCGCCAGCACCGGCAGGTGGAACAGGTAGAGCTCGTAGCTGTGCCGGCCGAGCCAGCCGAACCCGGCACCGACCCGTCCGGGCCGGAAGGTCGGCCCGGCCGCGCTCGCGAGCAGCAGGGCGCCGGTGCCGAGCGCCATCGCTGTTACCCCCCAGACCCCGGTGTCGAGGATCGAGCGAACGAGATACAGCGCCGCCATCAACGGGATCGCCAGCAGCAGCCAGCGCGCCCGCTGCCGCGACCACGACAGCCGCTGCGACAGCAGGGCGGTGCAGCAGCCGATGGCGATGCCGTCGAAGCAGGCGAGGTAGGCATACAGGAACCCGGCCTCGTCCTGGTGCGTCGCGCGCCACGCCGGCCCCGCCGCGATCACCAGCAGCCAGAACCCGACCAGCAGGAAAGGGCGACGCAGCACCCGGCACAGCAGCGGAAAGGCGAGGTAGAACACCTCCTCCACCGACAGCGACCACAGCACGCACAGGCAGTAGTTGAACCACCCGGCGCGTTCGGTCAGCACGTTCATCCGGAAGCTCAGCGCCGCCAGGTCGGCCTCCGCGAACGAGACCGGCGGCCCCGCCTCCGCCTGGTTGGCGAAGATCGGCAGCCCGGTCAGGCCGAGCAGGTTCACGAGCATCAGCAGGAGCAGCAGGCAGGGCAGGATCCGGGCGATACGCAGGCGGTAGAACGTGCCGGGCCGGACGTCACGCAGCCTGCCCCAGCGGTGCACGGCGTTGGAGGTGATCAGGTAGCCCGACACCGCGAAGAACATCGTCACGCCGTAGTTGCCGTTGCGGCACAGCGCCTGCACCAGCCACGGCGACAGCGCCTGCCCCAGCGGCGAGTGCGGCAGGTCGTAGGCGATGTTGAAGTGGTGCAGCAGCACCAGCACGATCGCGGCCGTCCGGATCAGGTCCACATCGTTGTTGCGCACGCCGACGCTCATCCCGGGCACTCCTGCCGGAGCTTCCCTGCCGGCACATCCTGCTTGCACAAACTCGCGCTTCCGCCCATATCCCGCGCGCCGACGGCCTTTTCTTCGGGCGGCCGGTAATTCGCACGCGGGGCCCGATCTCTGGTGTTCGGTCATCCGGACGCAGCACCCGCGGAGGCTCAACCAGCAGACACGAGGGAGCACGCCGATGGCGATGCCCGATTTCACCCTGCGCCAGCTTCTCGAGGCTGGCGTCCATTTCGGCCACCACACCCGGCGCTGGAACCCGCGCATGGCGCCGTACCTGTTCGGCGTGCGCAATCAGGTCCACATCATCGACCTGCAGCAGACCGTGCCGATGCTGGATCGCGCCCTCAAGGCGGTGCGCGACACCGTGGCCGGCGGCGGCCGCGTGCTGTTCGTCGGCACCAAACGCGCCGCCGCCGAGCACGTGGCGGACGCCGCCGCGCGCTGCGGCCAGTACTACGTCAACCACCGCTGGCTCGGCGGCATGCTGACCAACTGGAAGACCATCACCGGCTCGATCAAGCGCCTGCGCCAGATCGACGAGATGCTCAGCGGCGACACCCAGGGCCTGACCAAGAAGGAGATCCTGGAGATCACCCGCGACCGCGAGAAGCTGGAGCGCTCCCTCGGCGGCATCAAGGAGATGGGCGGCCTGCCCGACATCCTGTTCATTATCGACACCAACAAGGAGAAGTTGGCGGTCGAGGAGGCGGGCAAGCTCGGCATCCCGGTGATCGCCGTGCTCGACAGCAACTCCGACCCGGTCGGCGTCACCTTCCCGATCCCGGGCAACGACGACGCCATCCGCGCCATCACCCTGTACTGCGACCTGATCTCGTCCGCGGTGCTGGACGGCATCTCGGCCGAGCTCGGCGCGTCGGGCCAGGACTACGGCGCCGCCGAGGAGCTTCCCGTCGAGCTGGTGCCCGAGCTGTCGGCCTCCGAGCCGGCCCCGGCTTCCGCCGCGGAGTAGAACCGGCGCGCCGTCGCGGGGCAGGGACCGCGCGACGGGGTCCGTTGATCTGGATGAACGACACGGCGCCCCGTCCCCACAGGGATGGGCGCCGGCACGGCTGATGGAGCGAACGAGATGGCGGAAGTCACGGCTGCCCTGGTGAAGGACCTGCGCGAGAAGACCGGCGCGGGCATGATGGACTGCAAGAAGGCGCTGGGCGAGACCGGCGGCGACGTCGAGCAGGCGATCGACTGGCTGCGCAAGAAGGGCCTCGCCGCCGCGGCCAAGAAGTCCGGCCGTGTGGCCGCCGAAGGCCTGGTCGCCGTGGCCTCGGCGCCGCGCGTGGCCGCCATGGTCGAGGTCAACGCCGAAACCGACTTCGTCGCCCGCAACGAGAGCTTCCAGACCTTCTGCGAGACCGTCGCCCGCCTGGCACTCACCGTCGGCGAGGACGTCGAGGCACTCAAGGCCGCCGACTATCCCGGCGCCGACCGCACCGTCGCCGAGGAGCTGACCCACCTGATCGCCACGATCGGCGAGAACATGACTCTGCGCCGCGCCCGCGTGCTGCGCGTGCTCTCCGGCGTGGTCGCGACCTACGTCCATTCCGCGTTGCGCCCGGGCATCGGCAAGATCGGCGTGCTCGCCGCGATCGAGGCGCCGTCGGAGAGCGACGCCCTGGAGCTGCTCGGCCGCCAGGTCGGCATGCATGTCGCCGCCACCCGTCCGGCCGCGCTCGACGTCGACGCGGTCGACCCTGCGGCGCTGGAGCGCGAGCGTGCGGTGCTGGTCGAGCAGGCACGCGCCTCCGGCAAGCCCGAGGCGATCATCGAGAAGATGGTCGATGGCCGGGTGCGCAAGTACTACGAGGAGGTGGTGCTGCTGGAGCAGGTCTGGGTGCACGACGGCGAGAGCCGGGTGAAGGCGGTGGTGCAGAAGGCCGGCGGCAAGCTGGTCGGCTTCGACCGCTACCAGCTCGGCGAGGGCATCGAGAAGGAGGCGACCGACTTCGCCGCCGAGGTCGCTGCCGTCTCCGGCGTCGGCCGCCCCGCCGCCTGACCCTGCCCGGAGCCTCCGATGGAATGGGAGGCTCCGGCGATCGTGCTGTCCGCCTCGTCCTATGGCGAGGGCGGCGCGGTTGCGCACGTGCTGACCGAGGATCACGGCGCCCATCGCGGCCTGGTGCGCGGCGGCAGCGCGCGCGCCAACGTCGCCACCTGGCAGGCCGGCAACCTCCTGACGGCGCACTGGTCGGCGCGCCTGCCGGAACAGCTCGGCACGCTCAAGGCAGAACTGGTGCATCCCTCGGCAGCCCGGCTGATGCAGTTCGCCCTGCCGCTCGCCCTGCTGAGCGCCGCCTGCGCGCTGGCCGACGGCGCCCTGCCGGAACGCGAGCCGCACCCGCAGCTGTTTGACGGCCTCCTCCGCCTGCTGACCCTGCTCAGCCTCGAACCGGCACGCGGCGCGCAGGCCGGCCCGGCAGCACTGCTGCGCTGGGAAGCGCTGCTGCTGACCGACCTCGGCTACGGGCTCGACCTGTCGTCCTGCGCCGTGACCGGCTGCGTCGACGACCTCGCCTACGTGTCGCCGCGCACCGGGCGAGCGGTCTCGGCCGACGCCGCCGGCGCCTGGCGCGACCGCCTGCTCCGCCTGCCGCCGCTGTTCCGCGATCCCGCCGACGACGGCACCCTACAGGACTGGCACGACGGGCTGCGCCTGACCGGCCACTTCCTCGCCCGCGACGTGTTCGGCCAGCGCCACCGCCCGGTGCCGGCGGCGCGCGAGCGCCTGGCGGACGCCGTCGCCGCCCTGGCGTTCCCGCCGTCCAGGCCGCTCTAGCCGTCCAGGGCCCTGAGGGCGTCGCCTCCCGCGGCATGCAGGTGCCGGTAGCGCTCGATCCGCCGCGCATACGCTTCTGCCAGCGCCGGATCCGGCAGGATG
>CAXTOD010000011.1:0-758 GCA_964245705.1 uncultured Acetobacteraceae bacterium | reverse complement strand
ATCCTGGCGAGCCGGGCCGCACCGAACGCGCCGCCGTGCTCGCCGGCCGCTAGGCGCCGCAGCGGGATGCCGAGCGCCGACGCGATGATCGCGATCCAGGTCCGCGAGCGCGAGCCGCCGCCGATCACGTCGGCCGCCTCCACGGTGGTGCCCGACGCCAGGAGCGCGTCCAGGCAGTCGCGCATGGAGAACGCCACCCCTTCCAGCACCGCCTGGGTCAACGCGGCACGATCGGTGTCGTAGGACAACCCCGCGAAGGCCCCGCGGACCAGGCCATCGTTGTGCGGCGTCCGCTCGCCGCCGAGATAGGGCAGGAACAGCGCCTCCGCCGGCCGGCGCGGCACCTCGATCTCGCCCAGCAGCTCCGCCTCGCCGCGCCCGGTGATGCCGGCCCACCACGCCAGCGAGGCAGCGGCGGACAGCGTCACCCCCATCTGGTGCCAGGTATTCGGAATGGCGTGGCAGAAGGCGTGCACCGCCGCCGCCGGATAGGGCCGGAACCGGTCGGTGGTGGCGAACAGCACGCCCGAGGTGCCCAGCGACACGAACGCGTCCCCCGGCCGGATCGCCGACAGCCCGACCGCCCCGGCCGCGTTGTCCCCCGCGCCACCGGCCACGACCGGCGCCCGCTCCATGCCCCAGTCCCGCGCCAGGTCCGGACGCAGCGTTCCCGCCGGCTCGCTGCCCTCGACCAGGCGCGGCATCGCCGAGCGGTCGAGCCCGGTGGCGGCGAGTGCCGCGCCCGACCAGTCGCGCGC
>CAXTOD010000010.1:0-22757 GCA_964245705.1 uncultured Acetobacteraceae bacterium | reverse complement strand
CGGCGGCAGGGCGGGACTCGACGCCATGCTCGCGTCCTGCGCGCCGGGCCTCAGCGTGGTGAACATCGACAACGGCTACGGCGCCGCCTGCGCGGCACTCCGCGTGCTGGGTGCGGCCGGCTGATCGGACGGACAAGGAGAACCGCCATGGAACGTCGCGACTTCATCAGGACCGTCGCTGCCGGCGTGGGCGCCGCCGCCGTGTCGGGGCTGCCGGCCGAGGCGCAGGTGTCCGTCCCCAGCGCCGTGCCGCGGCCGGGCAGCGTCACCGCCGCGATCGGCCAGCACCCGGACATGAAGTACCGCGCCCTCGGGCGCACCGGCGAGGCGGTGTCGCTGGTCGGCCTGGGCGGCTACCACCTGGCCAAGCCGGGCGGCATGACCAACGACGAGGCGATCCGGGTGGTCCATGCCGGGCTCGATGCCGGCATCAACTTCTGCGACAACTGCTGGGACTACAACGACGGCGAAAGCGAGGTGCGCCTCGGCCGCGCCCTGGCGATGCAGGGCTACCGCCACCGCACCTTCCTGATGACCAAGATCGACGGCCGCACCGCCAAGGCGGCGATGGGCCAGATCGAGACCTCGCTCACCCGGCTGCAGACCGACCACCTCGACCTGCTGCAGTTCCACGAGATCATCCGTCCCGACGATCCGGCGCGGGTGTTCGCGGCCGGCGGCGCGCTGGAAGCGGTGCTCAAGGCGCGCGAGCAGGGCAAGCTGCGCTACATCGGCTTCACCGGGCACAAGAGTCCGCTGATCCACGCCTCCATGTTCGAGACCGCCGACGCGCACGACTTCCATTTCGACACCGTGCAGATGCCGCTCAACGTGATGGACGCGCACTACGACAGCTTCGAGAAGACGGTGGTGCCGATGGCGGTGGCGCGCGGCACCGCCATCATCGGCATGAAGGCGTTCGGCGACAACTTCATCCTGAAGTCGGGCGTGGTGCCGCCGATGCAGATGCTGCAGTACCCGATGAACCTGCCGATCAGCATCCAGGTGACGGGGATCGACGGCATGGACATCCTGCACCAGGCGCTCCAAGCGGTGCGCACGTTCCAGCCGCTGTCCCCGGACGCCCGCGCCGCGTTGCTGGCCCGCAGCGAGCAGGTGGCGATGACCGGCAAGACCGAGCAGTACAAGACCACGCTGCACTTCGACGGCACCAACCACAACCCGCAATGGCTGACCGAGGCCTGAGCCGGATCGCAGGCGGCCTGCTGCTGTCGGCCGGTGCGGCCGGTGCGGCGACGCCGGAGATCGCGTACTGGGACAACTGGACCGACGCGTCGGGAATGAGCCACCTGACGCGCTGCGCCCTGCGCCGCTTCGCGCTGGGCAGCGTGTCGGCGCCGGCCACGCCGGAATGGCTGGACCGGCAACCGGCCGCTGCCCGCACCGTGCAGTTCCACGTCCAGCCGCCCGGCTGGAACGGCGGCTGGCATGAGAACCCGGCGGTGCAGTGGATCGTGCCGCTGTCCGGCACCTGGTTCGTGCAGGCGATGGACGGCAGCCGGATCACGGTCGGGCCCGGCGAGGCGGTGGTGGGCGAGGACGGGGGCGCGCGCACGGACGCCGAGGGGCATCGCGGCCACCTGTCGCGCAACCCCGGCGCGGTGCCGGTGTCGCTGATGATCACGCAGCTCGCCGGCCTGCCGCAGACCAGCGGGCCGTGCCGGTTCGACTGAGGAGCCGGCTCGACAAGGGCGGCGTTGCCGCCGGCCGGGGCGGCCACGGACGGGGCGGCCACGGACGGGCGCCGCACCGTGGAGGCGACGGGACCCGGATGCCGTCCGCCCAGGATCGCGTTCCCCCACGGGCCGGCCTATACGGGAACAGGTTGCGTCCCGAGGGTCCGCAGGGCGCCGGTGCGGCCGACGCGCAGGAGCCACCCGCCATGCCAGGCCGCCCAAGCATGATGAACACGGCCGCCCTGGCGGCCTGCGTCGCGGCGTCGCTCCTGATGCCCGGCCGGCCGCAGGCGGCCGAGCCGGCGGCCGGTCCGGTGCAGCACGAGTTCGTCATCCGCGACTTCCATACCGAGGGCGGGCGGGTGCTGCCGGAAGCGCACGTCGTGTACGGCACCTATGGCATGCTGGATGTCGCCGGCGACAACGCGGTGCTGCTGCCGTCGCACTACATGGCGGACATGCACGGCTACGAGTGGCTGGTCGGTCCCGGCAAGGCGCTGGATCCGGGCAAGCTGTTCCTGGTCGCGAGCGAGCTGTTCGGCAACGGGCGGTCCTCCTCGCCCAGCAACACCTCGGCGCCGTTCCACGGGCCGGACTTCCCGGCGATGACGATCCGCGACAACGTGGAGGCGGTGCACCGGCTGCTGGAAGAGCAGCTGCACGTGCGCCACCTGCGCGCGGTGATCGGCTTCTCCATGGGGGCGCAGCAGGCGCTGCAATGGGCGGTCAGCTATCCGGACTTCATGGACCGCATCGTCGCCACCTCCGGCACCGCGAAAACCTACGGGCACGGCATCGTCCGGCTCGAAGGGCAGATCGCGGCGCTGACCGAGGACCCGGCGTTCGACGGTGGCCGCTACGGGGCCGAGCCGGCCAAGGGGATCGCAGCGACGTCGCTGGTGTGGCTGGGCTGGCTGTATGGACAGGAATGGTGGCGGCGCGAGCTGTGGCGCACGGAGAACCCGCCCGGCACCACGTTCGCGCAGGCGGTCGCGCACTATACGAGCGAGTTCTTCGCCGGCGCCGACGCCAACAACCTCATCCTGCAGATGCGAACCTGGGAGTCGAACGACGTCGGCAATACCAGGCCGTTCAAGGGCGACACGCAGGCGGCGCTGCGCTCGATCCGGGTGCCGGTGCTGTACATGCCGTCGGCGACGGACCTGTACTTCCCGGTCGAGGACGCGCGCGCCGAGGCGCAGTTCATCCCGCACTGCACCCTGCTGCCGATCCCGTCGCTGTGGGGCCACCCGGCGGGGGCCGGGGCGAGCCCGGCCGACGCCCTGTTCCTGAACCGGCACATCGGGGCGTTCATGGCGGGCGCGCCGCACGGCTAGGCACCGCCGCGCCCATGACCCCGCTCGCGCTGTTCGCGCTGCTGCTCACCCTGTCTGCCGTGTTCGGGGTGCTGAACGACCGCACGCTGCGGCTGCCGAACACCATCGGCGTGCTGCTGATCTCGCTGCTGGCGTCGCTGGCGATGCTGGGGATCGACCGCCTCCTGCCGGGGATCGGACTCCATGCGCTGTCGCGGCAATGGCTCGGCAGCATCGACCTGCCGCAGGCGCTGCTCGGCAGCGCGCTGTCGTTCCTCTTGTTCGCGGGCGCGCTGCAGGTCGACCTCGGCCAGTTGCTGGGGCGCTGGAAGCCGGTGCTGGCGCTGGCGCTGCTCGGCACGGTGCTGGCGATCGGCCTGTTCGGCGCCGGCATGTGGCTGATCTTCCCCTGGGTGGATCAGCCGGTGCCGCTGGTCTGGTGCCTGGTGCTGGGCGCGATCCTGGCGCCGACCGACCCGGTCTCGGTGGTCGGCATGCTGCGCCGGATCGGCCTGCCGGCGCCACTGCAGGCACTGTTCGCCGGCGAAAGCCTGTTCAACGACGGGGTCGGCGTGGTGGCGTTCGGGATGGCGCTCGGCATCGCCACCGGCGACGGCACCATGGCGAACGGCACGGAGATCCTGACCCGGTTCGCGGTCGAGGCGGTGGGCGGCGGGCTGTTCGGCCTCGGGCTCGGCTGGGGTGCCATGCTGCTGATGGGAGCTACGGAGGAGGCGCACCTGGAGCTGATCATCTCGCTGGCCCTCGCCACCGGCACCTTCAGCCTGGCCAACGCCCTGTACATGTCGGGTCCGATCGCGGTGGTGATGGCGGGCCTGACCATGGGAGTGCGTCGCAGCCGCACCGCCATCACCGAGCGCGGCCATGCCGAGCTGATGGGCTTCTGGTCGCTGGTGGACGAGGTGCTGAACGCCCTGCTGTTCCTGCTGATCGGCTTCGAGGTGCTGGCGGTGGCGTTCCACTGGTCGCACGCGGCCGCCGCCCTGGTGGCGGTGCCGCTGTCGGTGGCGGTGCGCGGGCTCAGCGTGTTCCTGTCCACGCTGCCGCTGCACCTCCGGCGCCCGGAACGCGGCGGCACGCTGGCGCTGCTCACCTGGGGCGGCCTGCGCGGCGGCATCTCGGTGGCGCTGGCGCTGGGCCTGCCGCCCGGCCCGCTGCGCGCCTCGCTGCTCGCGGTCTGCTACGGCGTGGTGGTGTTCACCATCATCGTGCAGGGGCTGACGATCGAGCGGGTGGCGCGTCGCTACCATCCGCAACCGACGCCGCCGCCCTGACGGCGGGATCCTACTGCGAGTCGGCCTTCGTGTGCGCGGTTCCCGCCGCCACGCTATCGAGCGCGGCCGGGACGAACGGGGACGCCTTGTCGATCGCCGGCGTCGTGACCGGGGTCGTCGACTGCTGCCAGCCGCCGCCGAGTGCCGTGTAGAGGGTCACCACGTCGTCCGCGAGCGACATCTCCGCCTGATCCAGGCTTTGCCGGGCGCTGGTCAGGGTCTGCTCTGCGTTGAGCACGGTGATGAAGTCGGACAGCCCGTTCTGGTAGCTGTTCTGCGACAGGCGGAACGACAGGTCGGCAGACTTCACCGTCTGCAGGAGCCTGTCGCGGGCATCGCGGTCGTTGCGATAGGACACCAGCGCGTTCTCCACCTCGCGCAGCCCGTTCAGCACCGTGCTGCGGTAGTTCAGCACCGCCGCCTTCTGCTGGGCACGGGCGAGGCGCAGGCTGGAGGTCAGCCGGCCGCCCTGGAAGATCGGCAGCGAGGCGCTCGGGCCCACCGAATAGAACCGGCTGGCCCAGCTGGTCAGGTAGCTGGCGTCGATCGCGCGTATGCCGAGGCTGCCGGTCAGGGACACGTCGGGATAGAAGCTGGCGACGGCGACGCCGATGTTGGCGGTCGCGGCATGAAGGTTGGCTTCTGCCTCGCGTATGTCGGGACGGCGCCGCGCCAAGGTGGACGGGATGCCGATGCCGACCACGTCGGGGGTGCGCGGCAGCGGCGCCGGGGGAGACAGGAGGGCATCCAGCGCGCCCGGTGCCTGGCCGGTCAGCACGCTGAGCTGGTTCTCGGCCTGCTGGATCTGCGTCGCGTAGGCGGGAAGCTGGCGCTGGTAGTTGTAGAGCTGCGTTTGCGCCTGGTCGACGTCGAGCTCTGTGGCGAGGCCTGCCACGTGCCGGCGCTGCGTCAGGGTGAGCGAGGACCCTGCTGCGCGGATGTTGTCCTCTTGCGTGGCGTACAGCGCCTGGGCGCCGCGCAGCTGCACGTAGGCCTGGCCGACCTGACTTTCCAGCATCACCAGGGAGTCGTTGGCAGCCTCGGCCTGCGCTTCCGTGGTGGCGCGGGCCTGCTCCACCGAGCGGCGCACCCGGCCGAACAGGTCGAGCTCCCAGGACGCGTTCAGCCCGTACTGAAACAGGTCGATCGGCTGCTCGGCCTCGTTGAGGGCGGAGTCGATGCCCTGCCCGACCGCGGCGGATTGGCCGCCGAGCAGGGCCGAGGACTGGCCCGACAGCAGGCTCGACGAGCCGTCGATCCCCTGCGACTCCAGGATGCCGCGCAGGCCGAGCTGCTCGCGGTTGTAGCTGGCGGTGCCGCTCAAGGTGGGCAGGCCGGCGGCACGCGCGGTGACCACGTTCTCGCGCGCCTCGACCACGCGGAGCAGGGCCTGCTGCAGGTCGAGGTTGCCGGCGATCGCCTGGTGGATGAGGCTTGTCAGCACCGGGTCGTCGAAGCCGTTCCACCAGGCCGGGTCCGGGTTGCTGGCCTCGCTGACCGGGTTGAAGCTGATCTTGCGCGCCGACGGGTCGTTCCAGTTGGCGGCCACCGGCGCACGGTACGGCTTGAAGTCCGGCCCGACCGTGCAGCCTGCCAGGACCAGCAGGCCGGTGCCTGCCACCAGGCGCGTCGCCGGGCGCACGCTCAGTGGACTCCGCCGCCAGCCCTGGACGTCACGCCGGACGGCACGGGACCCGCCGGGATGAACCGGACGGCAGGCACCGTGCGGTGGCGGTCGCGGCGCAGCGGCGCCGGACGAGGGACCGGGACGCCGGGAACGATCGCGTGCTTCACCGGGACGAGGTTCATCGCCGTGCCGATGCCGGGAATCGTCGCGGTCAGCAAGAGGGGACGCGGCATCGGGCAGGAACCTGGCCAGGACGGCGCCGAGGTCCTGCTGCCCATCCGCGGCGCGGAGCCGTCCTGGTCTGCACGCTTCTCATGCCCGGAACACGATCCCTGCTGGAGCAGCGCCGCATACATACGTTCCAGCACGTATGTCAACGCGGGTGGGAACGAGGTTCGGGCGGCACGTCCCGTTGCGCCGGCGCCGGCGGCATCCACGCCGTGCGCAGGGCGGCGATGAAGGCCCTGATCGCGACCACGCCCTTGCCGATCGGGAAATCCTCCGGCGAGCGCAGCCAGCGCATGAACGACCCGTGCACCACCACCTGCAGCACCTGGGCCGCCTCCTCCGGCTGCCAGCCGGATCCCGGCGGCGGAGGCGGGATCACGACGGTGAAGTAGTGCTGCAGCTCGCTGAAGAAGGCCTGGGTGACCGCCGTTTGGCGTTCCAGCGCCGGCGCCATCTCGTCCACGTAGTCGCAGCGCAGCAGCATGACGGTGAGCCGCATCCGCGCCAGCTCGTCCGACTGGATGCGCTCGAACGCCTCGACGATGCTGGTTTCCAGCGCCTGCATCGCTTCCAGGACGTTGCCGGCGCGCGGCACGCTCGACCGCAGTGCCGCGCGCATCTGCTCGTAGGGCTGCCTGGCGCGGTTCTCGACGGCGATGAATACCTCGACCTTGTCGGCGAAATGCCAGTACACGGCGCCGCGGGTCACGCCGGCTTCGCGTGCGATCTCCTCCAGCGAGGCGCGCGCGACGCCGCGCCGGTAGAACACCCGCTCGGCGGCATCCACGATCCGCTCGCGCGTCTGCTCGGCACGTTCCTTGGTCTGTCTCGCCAACGGCTTTTCCTTGAGCAGCCGAGCCGCGATCGTCCGCCGCCAGGACTTTGCCCAGGGCCTTGCGTGGACCAGGCGCGGCACGGCGCGTGTGCTCCACGTATAGCGGGACACGCAGGCGTCCAAGGGCATCGACACCCTGCAGGACGCTCCGGGCCGGCGTGTTGCCGGGGCGGCGTCGAGGCCGTATCGCTGCGATACACTTCCTCACGGATCATGCAGTCCGGCCGGTCCATCTGATGCGGGCACCGCGATCACGTTTGACGGCGGACATCCTGCTGCCACGGTCGCGCCTTCGTTTGGGCACCTTCGAGCCCATCTATTCCACACAGGCAAGAGCCCAAGGAGTTTGACGATGCGTAGATCCCTCATGCTCGCGACCGCGGCGCTGGGACTGGCCGGGGCGACCCTCGCGACGACGCAGCCGGCGGAAGCCTATGGTCCGTATGGACGCGGCGGCTATGGCTACCACGGCGGCTATGGCTACCGCGGCTACGGGTATCGCGGTTATGGCTACGGCTATCGCGGGTTCGGGTTCGGCGGGCTGGGCGTCGGCCTCCTGGCCGGCGCCGCGATCGGCGCCGCGGTCGCGGCACCCTATGGCTACGGCTATGGCTACCCAGCCTACCGCTACCCCGTCGCGCCGTATCCCGTCTACGGCTATCCGGCCGGCGGCGTGGTGTATGCCGCTCCGACCTACGGCGCCTACGGCTACTGAGGGCGCCGTTCCGATCGCTGCGCCCTTCACAATCGTGGAGGCGTGGCAACCGGACGGGTATCTCGACCTTCTGCCGTCGTTCACACGGGGGCAGGTCGTCCATGGATGCGAAATTCTGGCTTTGGCTGACGACGGTCGTCATGTTGATCGGCGGGTTGGCGATCCTGGCGATCGGAAAACGCCGCACGCCAAATGAGGAGTTGCAGACCGCGCTGCATGGCATCGTGCCGATCATCGCCGCCTGCTCCTATTTCGCCATGGCGATCGGCCAAGGTGCGATCGTGCTGCCGGTCAGTGGGGCCGGTGGGGCGACCGCCACCCGCATCTTCTATTACGCCCGCTACGTCGACTGGACGTTCACCACGCCCCTGTTGCTGGTGACGCTGGCGACGACAGCGATGCATGCCGGTCCAAAGCGTCCCGGCATCATCGTCGGCGTCATCCTGGCCGACCTAATCATGATCGCCACCGCATTCTTCTTCGGCGCGTCCATCGTCACGTGGATCAAGTGGACCTGGTTCGCCATCTCCTGCATCGCCTTTCTCGGCGTCTACTACGCCATCTGGGTGTCGCAGCTGGAGGCCAACCGCCCCGAGCGCGACGACGTGCGCGGCAACTACCGGCGCGACGCGACGATCCTGTCCGTGCTGTGGCTGATCTATCCGATCATTCTGTTCTTCTCTCCTGATGGCTTGGGCACCCTTGGCGACGCGGTCAGCGTGTTCTGCATCGGATTGCTCGACGTGGTGTCCAAGGTCGCCTATGGCCTGATGACCACTCTGTCTGACACCAGGACGGTTGATCGCGACCTGGCCGAGGCACGCACCGGCACAATCGCACCCACGCGACTCGCGGCCTGACGAGACGCCTCCGGCATCGATGGCGCCTTGTCAGGTATGGGTTCCGGTGTGGGAACGGATCCACCGGACCCGTCATCGTTGATCGCCTTAAGCGGCGCGCCGGATGGGCTCCGGGCGCCACCGTTGTGGCTTGGCTCGGCCGCCGATGAGGCCCTGCCGATGATCCCCCTGCCTGCCACGGTCGTTTCGCACACGTACGGCCATCGATGGACACCTGGTCGCTGATCCGCGACGTCGGCCGCGAGGGCCGGCTCAGCCGCCGCGCGCCGCTGCGATGAAGGCGCGGATCAGTGCCGGCTGCTTTCGTCCCGGCGCGTCCTCGACCCCGGACGATACGTCCACCGCCGGCGCCCCGCTTTGTCGGATCGCCTCGGCCACGTTGTCCGGCGTCAGGCCGCCGGCCAGCAGCCAGGGCGCCGGGGCTGTCCAGTCCCTGGCGATCGACCAGTCGAAGCAGGCGCCGTTGCCGCCGGGACGGTTTGCACCCGGCGGCGGCCTCGCCTCGATCACCAGTCCGTCGAGGCTGGTGCTGACCGGCAGGTCCGTCCGGCTGCCGACCCCGTGCGCCAGCCACACCGGCCGGTCGAAGGCACGGCGCAGGACGGCCGCGCGGGCCGGGTCGGCATACACCTGCAGCACGTCGAGCGGCACCGCGTCGAGCGCACGCGCCACCTCGTCGTCGGTCGGTGCGACGAACAGCCCGACGCTGCGCACGGACCGGGGAGACCGGCGTTGCAGCGCCGCCGCCGCCGAGGGCGTGATCGCGCGGGGCGACCGCTGCGCGAACACGAAGCCGATCCAGTCCGCCCCGGCCTCCGCCGCCGCGTCCAGCGCCGCCTCGTCGCGTATGCCGCAGATCTTGATCCCGACCCGCGCGCTCACGTCTCGAGCTCGGCGGCAATTGCCGCCGCCGCCGCCGCCGGGTCGGCGGCCCGGGTGATCGGCCGGCCGACCACGATCCAGTCGGCACCGGCGCGGCTGGCCTCGGCCGGCGTCATCACCCGCTTCTGGTCGCCGGTCTCGGCGCCTGCCGGCCTGACGCCCGGCACCACGAGGCACGGTTCCGGCCCCAGCGCGTCGCGCAACGGCGCAACCTCGTGCGGGCTGCACACCAGCCCGTGCGCGCCGGCACCCATAGCCAGGCGGCCCAGGCGCAGCGCCTGCTGGCGTAGGCCGCCGGCGGTCCCGGTGGCGTGCAGCGCTTCCGCGTCGAGGCTGGTCAGCACCGTGACCGCCAGCAGGATCGGCCGCGCGTCCGGCGAGAACCCGTCCTCGACCGCCTGTCGCGCCGCTGCGACCATGGCGCCGCCGCCGGCGGCATGGATCGTCAGCATGGCCGGCCGCATGGGTGCGAGCGCCCGGACCGCCGCCGCCACCGTGTTGGGAATGTCGTGCAGCTTGAGGTCCAGGAACAGCGACCGGCCGGCGCCGAGCCGGCGCACCGCGTCCAGCCCCTGGCCCAGCGTGAACTCCAGGCCGAGCTTGATCGCGTCGCAGGAGGCGGCGGCGGCAGCGATCCAGCGCCCGGCCTCCGCGGTGTCCGTGGTGTCGACGGCGAGGATCAGCCGGGTGCGGCCGGTCGGCATGTCAGGGGGAGATGGACAGCGGGCCCGGACCCGGCTGCGTCGCGACCGTGGTGGTGCCGTGATAGGCGACGTTCTGCGCCACCGCCTGCGACAGCTGGGTGCGCAGCTCGGCGATCTGGGCTTCCAGGGTGCGGACCTGCTGCTCCGCCCGACGCGCCCGCCGGCGTTGCCGCAGCTCGGCGAACCACACGAACAGCGCGCCGACCAGGAAGAAGATCACCGCCGTGATCAGCGCGATCACCCCCACTGAGGACTGCCACGACAGGTATGGCAGCTCCATCGCGCCCGGCGTCTGGTTGAACAGCACGAACACGACCAGCAGGATCAGGAACGGCAGCGTGAGGATCAGGCGAAGCATGACCGCCTCCTATCGTTGCGCTGCCGCTGCTGCAAGGCTCGGCGCCGCGGGCGCCGGCTAGGACCGGCGCCCCTCGCCGGGCTCGTGCTGCTCGTGCCGGGTGCCGTGGTTGCCGCTGTTGGCGTCCTCGCGCGGATGCTTCTTGTCGGCCGGCGTGTTCTGGTGGTGGGCGCCGGCGGAGTCCTTGTGCTTGCCGCTGGTGTCGACGTGGCTGCTGCCGGGGCCGCCGCGGGACCGGTCGGTGGCGGGGATCTTCTCGCTGGTGCTCATGATCGCGTCCTTGGAAACCTGTTCGGGGCTCGCCCTACGCAACGGAGCCCGGTGGCACGGGTTGCAGCCCGGGCCTTGCCGGCGGGAGGGAGCCATGGTCTCGTCGCCCGCGATGGCTTCCGCTCCGCCCTCCCGGACACGCGCCGCATGACGGACATCATCCCCTTTTCCCGCCCGCTTTCCGCCGACGAGCGGCCGCGCGAGGACCGGATCTGGGCGGTGATGGCGGATGCCGGCCGGACCAGCCGGATCGCCGAGATCTATGCCAGCCGCGACGCCGCCCTGGCCGACCGCGATTGGCGCGAGCAGCAGGTCAGGGCGTACGCGCACTTCCTGCGCAGCGCGCGCCAGCCGATCCCCCGCTACAGCATCGCGCCGATCCGCCGCGCCGACCTGCCGCGGAGCTGGACCCCGCTTCCCGCGCTGGGCTTCCTGCGCGGCCGGTTCATCTGATCCGGCCTCCGCCGGCCGGCCTCGCCGGGGTGCGGCCGCTCCTGTAGGATCGCCTCCCGAACGACAAACGATGTGAGCCATGTCAGACAGTCCGATCGACAGCGTCGGCGGGGGCAGCCAGCCGGCAAACCCGGCGGTGCCTCCCCTGGTGCTGAGCAACCAGTACGTCCGCGACATGGTGTTCCGCGTTCCGGGCGCGCCGGGGATCTACGCGGTGCAGAACCTCCGCCCGCACGTGACCCTGAGCCTGGACGTGCAGGCGCGCCAGGCCCAGGACGGCCATCCGGTCTACGAGGTGGCGCTGCTCCTGGGCTGCAACGCCACCATCCACCCGCCGATCGGGAACGGGGAGCCGCCGCCCGCCACCGCCTTCGTGGTCGAGCTGGCCTATTGCGGCATCTTCACCCTGCAGAACGTGGCGCAGCACGTGGTGGAGCCAATGCTGTTCGCCGAGTGCCCGCGCCTGCTGTTCCCGTTCGCCCGCGCAGTGCTGGCCGACATCACCCGGGAAGCCGGCTTCCCGCCGGTGATGCTGCAGCCGATCGACTTCGTGGCGTTCTGGCAGAACAAGCGTGCCGCCGCCGCCCAGGCCGGGGAGAAGCCTGCCGCCTGAACGCCGCCAGCGACGCGGCGGGCGCTTTGCCACAGGTAGGCGGCTGACAAGCGGCGCGTCCCGGCGCACCATGCCGCCATGAACGCCATCCCGCCCTCCGCCCCTTCTTCCGCCCTCGACCACGTCGATAGCCAGCTCGACAGGAGCCTGGAGCGGCTGTTCGCGCTGCTCCGAATCCCCAGCATCTCCACCCAGGCCGAGCATGCGCCGGACTGCCGGCGCGCCGCGGAATGGCTGTGCCGCGACCTCCAGTCTCTCGGCTTCGAGGCCAGCGTGCGCGACACCCCCGGGCTGCCGATCGTGGTCGCGCACGATCCCGCCTTCGCGGCTTCCGCGACCGGTGCCGGCCCGCACGTCCTGTTCTACGGCCATTACGACGTGCAGCCGGTCGACCCGGTGTCGCTGTGGACCAGCCCGCCGTTCGAGCCGGTGCTGGCCGGGGCGGAAGGCCGCCGCTGCATCACCGCCCGCGGCGCGTCCGACGACAAGGGACAGGTGATGACCTTCCTGGAAGCGCTTCGGGCGATCCGCGCCGCCGATGGACGTTACCCGCTGCGCATCTCGATCCTGCTCGAAGGCGAGGAGGAAAGCGGCGGCCCGAGCCTGCGCCCGTTCCTGGAGGCCCACGCCGCGGAGCTGAAGGCCGACATCGCCCTGATCTGCGACACCGACATGCTGGAGAACGACGTTCCTGCCGTCACCACCATGCTGCGCGGCCTGGTCGGCGAGGAGATCACGGTCACCTGCGCCGACCGCGACCTGCATTCCGGCCTGTACGGCAACGCCGCGCGCAACCCGCTGCACCTGCTGGTGGAGATCCTGGCCGCCCTGCGCGACGCCGACGGGCGCGTCACCCTGCCCGGCTTCTATGACGGCGTGACTGAGCTTCCCGAGTCGGTGCGGGAGGATTGGCGCCGGATCGTCGGCCCGGACTCCGCCCTGCTCGGCCCGATCGGCCTGCAGGTCCCCGCCGGCGAGACCGGCTACAGCGCGCTGGAGCAGACCTGGGCCCGCCCCACCTGCGAGATCAACGGCATCACCGGCGGCTATGGCGGGGATGGCTTCAAGACGGTGCTGCCCGGCCAGGCCTCCGCCAAGGTGTCGTTCCGCACCGTGGGCGGCCAGGATCCGGACGCGATCCGCGACGCCTTTCGCGCCCACGTCCGGGCGCGCATCCCGGCCGACTGCAGCGTGTCCTTCCGCTCGCACGGCGCTTCGCGCGCCAGCACGGTGCCGATCGACGGCCCCTACCTCAAGGCGGCGCTCCTGGCGCTCGGCGAGGAATGGGGCAAGCCCGCGGCGGTGGTCGGCAGCGGCGGCTCGATCCCGGTGGTGCGCGACCTGCAGGAAGCGCTCGGCATGGACAGCCTGCTGATCGGCTTCGCCAAGGCGGACAACAGGATCCACTCGCCGAACGAGAAGTACGACCTGCAAAGCTTCCACCGCGGCACCCGCTCCTGGGTGCGGGTGCTGTACCGGCTGGCGGAGGCGTGAACGTCGGGGCCGGGCAGCCGATAAAATGCCTATGGCATCATGACGAGTCTTGGGAAGTCCCGTGTTCGGGACGGTGAGCTTGTCTTAAAGTCCGCCAACCTCCGCGCCTGGCACCCCCATGACATGGATCGGCCGCGCACCGTGGCCTGAGCTGCGGGTGGCCGTGATGATGACTGCCGCAGGCTGCTCGACACGGTCGGCGTCGCGGCCAGGATGGTCGTCACCGAAGGTCCTACCGCCGTCAGCAGCTCCGCACAGCAGCTTGCGGCTGCCCGGAGCTGGAGCCCTGATGCTCGAGACATCGAGGCATGACCGGCATGTCGCGTGATTCGAGATGTTTTGTTGTTCTCGTCATGCTTGTTCTCTCCGGCCGGATGGCCCAGGCGGGACCGGCACAACATTCAACCGCAAAGCTGCAGTGCTTGCCGCATGCCACCCTCTATTATCCAAGGAACAACGAGGCTTCGAGCCGGTACGGCTACCGGCTGATCGTGTACGAGAAAGTGAGTGAACGTGGGGATGCCACGGTGGACGCCGACTGGGCCATCGAGATGTTCAGCCGCAAGGACGGCGACATCCTGAGCCGAACTCTCTTGGAGTGGTCATGCCCGGCGGGACGGGAAAACTGTAATGTAGGACCGCGTCATGCACCGACCGAAGCCGGTTATGGATCGGTGGATGAGGTTTCGCTGGATGCTGACTTCATGCCTGCTCAAAGCCTGACGCCCTACGCCATCGTCATTCCGGGCTTTGATGTTTGGCAGACCATGTACACGTACGGTCTCGCCAGATATGGGGATTTGCAGTTCCCGGGTCGCGAGAAGGCTGCGCCGGATCTCTCCGGCAGCCTTATCTGGGTCCGGGCCCCTTGTGTGGGTATGTCATCGGGCCGTTGAGGGAAGCGATGGTGCTGCTTTGTGGAACCTTGGGTCTTCCGTGATGGTATCGCGGCTGTCTGAAACCCTGACTCGGAGCGACCTCAAGAACAGGATTGGATAGGTTTCCGGTAGAACACGACCCGTTCTGTTTCTTCGAATCCAAGTGCTTTATGCAGTAGTTGCGCTTCCATGTTAGCGGGTGAGGTATCGCAAGCGAATTCCTGACAGCCGCGAGCGAGCCCCTAAGCCTCGATTGCATGGCAGAGCTGTCGTGCCATCCCAAAGCGGCGCCAAGCCGGCTCGACATAGATGCATTCAAGAAACAACACGGGAGAGCTTTCGCAGCCATTCACGTAGTCGGACCGAAAATTAGCTTCGGCGAAGCCGCAGACGGTGCCGTTGACCAAGGCAAGGTAGCCCGCACTCCGATCGGGTGTCCCGAGTAGCGCGGCTATCTCGCTTTCATGATGAGCGAGGACTGGATGGGGCCATAGACGCTGACGCAACGATAGCCATTCGTTCAATAACTTCGCACTACCTTTGGCAATGACAATTTCAGGTTGTTCCGTCACGATGTTTGCCATCCCGCGTCCACCTCGCCTTCAAGGTCTGTGTCGTCTGTCCCGGTCATGATCCTCGCTCGCCAGGCGACCGCAGGGTCAAGGGCGAAGTCCATCACCCCGCCGCCGCCAGCAGCGCGTCCACGTCGTCCGCCTCGGTATCGAGCCCCGTCACCAGCCGGATCGGAAGGGTGCCAGCGGCCACCTCCAGCCCCTGCGGCAGGTACCAGCGGTAGAACAGGAACCCCTGCGCTTCCAGCCGGGCGATCACCGGCTCAGGCAGCACCGCGAACACCTCGTTCGACTGCACCGGGTGCAGCAGGCCGGCACCCTCCAGCCGCAGCAGCCCGTCGGCCAGGCGCGTGGCCATCACGTTGGCTTGGGCGGCGTTGGCGAGCCACAGCCCGTCCTGGAGGTAGGCAACCAGCTGCGCGCTCAGGTAGCGTGCCTTGGACCACAGGTGCCCAGCCCGCTTCCGCCGCCTGGCGAACTCAACCGCCATCCGCGGCCGGAAGAACACCACCGCTTCCGCCGCCATCGCCCCGTTCTTGGTCGCGCCCAGCGACAGCACGTCGACGCCGGCGCGCCAGGTGACGTCGGCAGGCGTGCAGCCGAGGGTCACCAGGGCGTTGGCGAACCGGGCCCCGTCCATGTGCAGCGACAGGTCCAGGCTGCGCGCGGTGTCGCCGATCTCCCGCACCTCCGCCAGCGAGTAGGTGGTGCCCCATTCGGTGGCCTGGGTGATGCTGATCGCGGTCGGCCGGCTCTTGTGTACGCCGATCGCCCGGCTCGCTTCCAGGTTGGCCCGCAGCACCGCCGGCGACAGCTTGCCGTCGTGGCTCGGCAGGGTCAGCAGCTTGGCGCCGCCGGTGAAGAACTCGGGCGCGCCGCACTCGTCGTTCTCGATGTGCGACGAGGCGTCGCAGTACACACCGCCATAGGGCGGCACCAGCGCCGACAGCGCCAAGGCGTTGGCCGCGGTGCCGGTCGCCACCGCGAACACCTCCGCGTCGGGCGCGTCGAAGGTGTCGCGCACCGCCTGCTGCAGCCGTGCCGTCCAGGGGTCGCCGCCGTAGGAGGGCACCGCTCCGGTGTTGGCCGCGACGAGGGCGTCGAGGATGGCTGGGCTGATCGGACCGACGTTGTCGCTGCCGAAGTTCTTCCGTATGGGCTTCATGCGCCGCATCCTGCCCCGATCGCGGCGCCGGTTCCAGCCGGGCTGGACAGCCAGGAGGGCGCCATGACCCCGGATCCGATCGAGACGCGCCCCGTCGAGACCCGTCTGCCCATCGAGACCCGCTTGATCGACGGCAGGGCGCATGCCGCCCGCATGATCGGCGAGATCCGCGACGAGGTGGCCCGGCTGTCCGGGCAGCACGACGTCGTTCCCGGCCTCGCCGTGGTGCTGGTCGGCAGCAACCCGGCCAGCGAGGTCTACGTCCGCAACCAGATCGCCCATAGCGGCGACGTCGGCATGCGCTCCTTCGCCCACGTGCTGCCCGGCTCGACCCGGCAGTCCGAGCTGCTGTCGCTGATCGCCACCCTGAACGCGGATCCTGCGGTGCACGGCATCCTGGTGCAGCTGCCGCTGCCGACCGGGATCGACGCCAGCGCCGTCACCGCAGCGATCGACCCGGCCAAGGACGTGGATGGGCTGGGGCCGATGAACGTCGGCCGCGTCACCCTGGGCCAGCACGGGCTGGTGCCCTGCACCCCGCTCGGCTGCCTGCTGCTGTTGCGCGCCGAGCTCGGCACCCTGAAGGGGCTGCACGCGGTAGTGGTGGGCAAGTCCAACCTGGTCGGCCGGCCGATGGCGCAGCTGCTGCTGCAGGAGGAGTGCACCGTCACCGTGTGCCACGCCGCCACCCCGGACGTGGGCGCGCTGGCGTGCCTGGCCGACATCCTGGTGGTGGCCACCGGCCATAAGGGCCTGGTGCGGCGCGACTGGATCAAGCCGGGTGCCACCGTGATCGACGTCGGCATCACCCGGATCACCACGGCGGAAGGCCGCTCCCGCCTGGTCGGCGACGTGGTGCACGAGGAGGCACTCGGCCGTGCCGGCCGCCTCACCCCGGTGCCGGGCGGGGTC
This sequence comes from uncultured Acetobacteraceae bacterium, assembly GCA_964245705.1. GTDB lineage: Bacteria > Pseudomonadota > Alphaproteobacteria > Acetobacterales > Acetobacteraceae > Lichenicola. The sequence goes on along the minus strand of CAXTOD010000010.1, from coordinate 5,883 downwards.
GGGCCGATGACCATCGCCTGCCTGTTGCGCAACACCCTGACCGCCGCCGAGCGCAGCCTGGAGCGCTGACGGGGTGCGGCGACGAAACCGGCCGTGGCGGATGTCCGTTCCGGCTGCATCGGTTCCATTGCGACCACGAGGATGACCATGTCCGACACCACCATGCTGGCCCAGGCCTCCGGCAAGAACGGCTTCATCGCCGCCCTCGACCAAAGCGGCGGCTCCACCCCCGGCGCGCTGCGCCAGTACGGCATTCCCGAGGACGCCTACGAGGGCGACGCCGAGATGTTCAGGCTGGTGCACGAGATGCGGGTGCGCATCATGAGCGCGCCGCCGTTCACCGGGGACAAGGTGATCGGCGCCATCCTGTTCGAGGCCACCATGGACGGCACCGCGCACGGCAAGCCGGTGCCAAGCTTCCTGTGGGAGGACCGCGGCGTGGTGCCCTACCTGAAGGTGGACAAGGGGCTGGAAAAGGAGGCGGACGGCGTCAGCCTGATGAAGCCGATCCCGGGCCTCGACGCGTTGCTGGCGCGCGCCAAGGGGCTCGGCGTGTTCGGCACCAAGATGCGCTCGGTGGTGAACCTGCCGGACCGCAGCGGCATCGCCGCGATCGTGGAGCAGCAGTTCGCCATCGGCCGGCAGATCAGCGAGGCCGGGCTGATGCCGATCCTGGAGCCGGAGGTGCTGATCAAGAGCCCGGACAAGGGGGCCGCGGAGGCGATCCTGCTCGAGGAGCTGACGAAGGCGCTCGACGCCCTGCCCGAAGGCGAGCAGGTGATGCTCAAGGTGACCATCCCGGAGGTGCCGGACCTGTATGCGCCGCTGATCGCGCACAAGGGCGTGGCGCGGGTGGTGGCGCTGTCCGGCGGCTATCCGCTGACGGAAGCGTGCGAGCACCTGAGGCACAACCACGGCATGATCGCCAGCTTCTCGCGCGCCCTGCTCGAGGGCCTGACGCGCGACATGAGCGACGAGGCCTTCGACGCGCGGCTCGGCGGGTCGATCGACCAGATCTACCGCGCCTCGGTCGAGAAGGCCTGAACCCGGCCGGGTCGACCGGTCGCGGTGGGCAGGCACGCCGCGACCAACTGCCCGCCCGGACCGGCATCCCCGGCGCCTACTCGATCAGCATGGCGGCCACCGTCGCCAGCAGCAGGACGGCCATCGTCACGTTGAAGACGCGCAGCCGGACGGGATGGCGCAGCAGCGGCGCGCCGGTGGCGCCGATCAGGCCCCAGCCGCCGACGCATGGCACGCTGACGACGGTGAACACCAGCCCGATCAGCGGGCCGAACACCAGGGCGTCGCTGCCTGGCGGCAGAAAGGTGGCGGTGGCCGCCACCGCCATGAACCAGCCCTTCGGGTTGACCCACTGGAAGGCGCAGGCGCTCCAGAAGCCCAGCGGCGGAACCGCCCGCATATCGCCGTGCACCGGGGCGGTCGCGATCTTCCAGGCGAGCCGGGCCATCCAGATTGCGCCCACCGCCTGCACGACCCGCTGCGCCGTCCGGCTGTGCGTCAACGGCAGGCCGAGGCCGCAGGCGACCAGCGCCACCATCACGCCGAAGCCGATCGCGACGCCGGCCAGCTGCGGCAGCGCCCGGCGCAAACCGTGCGCGGCGGCGGCGGTCAGCATCATGATGTTGTTCGGTCCCGGCGTGGCCGAGGCGCTGAAGGCGAACACCAGCAGCGGCAGGAGCGGGAACGGGGGACTGGCGACGGGTCCTGGCACGGTTCGGATCCTGTTCGGAGCCGCCGGACCGGGATGGAGAAGCCCCGGCCGGATCGGCGGGGCTTCGGGAGGCGGTGTCGGGTTCGAGGAACCCTAGCGCGCGTGCTCCCCGACCCCGCCCGGGGCGATAATCCAGACGATGCGGGCGAGGAGGGCGATCATTGGACCGGAGCCTAGGGCAGAGGTCCGGCCGGGAACAAGATGATTTGAGTGCGGGAACGGCGCCTGACCGGGCATGGATCGCGTCCGGACTGCCGATCGAGAAGGAGATCGTTCATGGCCGACCAGGCTGCCGTGTCCCGCAACCCCGCGACCGGCGAGGAGATCGAGCGCTTTCCCTTCCAAACGCCGGCGGAGGTCGAGCGGCTGCTGACGCAGGCGGAGGCGGCGTTCCGCGCCTGGCGCGCCATGCCTGTCGCGGAACGGGCCGCGGTGTATGACCGCCTCGCCGGCGTGCTGCGCCGGCGGGTGGACGAGGTGGCGCCGGTCATCACGCGGGAGATGGGCAAGACGCTCCGGGAAGCCCGTGCCGAGGTCGAGAAATGCGCCGCCACCGCCGCATGGTATGCCGAGCACGGACCGGCGATGCTGGCCGACGAGCCGGTCGAGGTCGAGGGCGACGACCGGGTGCGCGTGTCCTACCTGCCGATCGGCACGATCCTCGGCATCATGCCGTGGAACCTGCCGCTGTGGCAGACGGTCCGCGCCGCGGTGCCGATCATGCTGTCCGGCAACGGCTTCATGCTGAAGCACGCGCCCAACGTCACGCGCTGCGCCCTGCTGATGCGCGACCTGTGGCAGGAGGCCGGGCTGCCGCCGGGCGTGTTCTCGGTGCTCAACGTGGGCACGGACGGCATCGAGGCGGTGATCGCCGACGGGCGCATCGCCGGGGTGACGCTGACCGGCAGCGTGCGGGCGGGCGCCGCGGTGGCGGCCCTGGCGGGCAGGAACCTGAAGAAGTCGGTGCTGGAACTGGGCGGCATCGACCCGTTCATCGTGTTGGCCGACGCGGACGTCGAGGCGGCGGTGAAGTTCGCGATCACCGGCCGCTACGCCAATGCCGGCCAGGTGTGCCTCGCCGCCAAGCGGCTGATCCTGGAGGCGCCGATCGCGGACGCGTTCACCGCGCGCTTCCTCCAGGCCGCGCGGGAGGTCAGGGCGGGCGATCCGACCGACGAGGCGACCACGATCGGGCCGATCGCGCGCGACGACCTGCGCGACGGCGTGCACGACCAGGTGACCCGCTCGGTTGCGCAGGGTGCCGCCCTGCTGCTGGGCGGCCACAAGGTCGAGGGACCCGGATACTTCTACGAGCCCACCGTGCTGGGCAGGGTGCAGCCCGGCATGGCCGCGTTCGACGAAGAGGTGTTCGGTCCGGTGGCGGCGTTGGTGCTGGCGCGGGACGAGGAACACGCAATCAGCCTCGCCAACCGGAGCGAGTACGGGCTGAGCAGCAACCTGTGGACCCGCGACGAGGAAAAAGCGTGGCGGATCGCGCGGCGGCTGGAAGCGGGCGGCGTGTTCGTCAACGGCTTCACCGCCTCGAACCCGCGCACCCCGGTGGGCGGGGTGAAGAAGAGCGGCTACGGGCGGGAGTTGTCGCATTTCGGCCTGCGCGAGTTCGTCAACGCGCAGACGGTGTGGACGAGGCGGCCGTGAACGTCGTTAACGGATCGCCCCGCAGGGCCGAGAACCAGGCGGCATAGGGCGTGGTCCGGGCCAGGTGGCGGTTGTAGTCCGGAGCGTCGGTCCACCAAGTCGGGCCGCGCTCGCCGAGGGCGCGCTTGGCGGCATCGACGCGTGCGCGCGCCGCCTCACGGCCTCCGGCGTCGCCTGCCCGCATCGCGGCACGCTTGGCGCGGCGGGCGGCCATCAGCTCCCGTGTCAGGACGGCGCGCCGCTCCGGGTCCAGGCCGGGGTCGGCGCAGCGCCACAGCCGGCCGCGCACCACGAAGTAGCGTCCGTCCGGGGTTACCGGCGGCGGCGTCACGTCCAGTAGAGCAGGCGGGCCATCGGCAGGTGGCGTGTCAGCGCCTCGGTCATGTGGGCGCGCAGCGCTGCCATCTCGACCCTCGGCAGCACCCACTTGCCGGTGCCGAACTTGGTCAGCTTGCGGGTCCGCTCCGCCTCGTCCATCGGCAGGGAGCTGCCGGGATACCAGCCGACCAGCACCGTCTTGGACTTGTCGGTGAAGCGGTGGGTGATCAGCTCGGCGGTCAGGTCCACCGCCGGCACCCCGTCCAGCGCCCGCGCCACGTCGGCCAGCAACCCGTCGTACTCCGCCTGCCAGTCCGGCAGCGGCAGGATCGGCGCCACCGTGATGCCGACCGGGTAGCCCGCCTGGGCCACCGCCCGCAGGGCGGCGAGCCTGCGGTTCATGCGCGGCGCGCCGCCCTCGTAACGCTCGGCGGAGCGGGCGTTGAGCGAGAAGCGGATCCGGGTGCGGCCGTTGTGCGGCAGGTCCAGCAGGGTCTCGACGTTGCCGAACTTGGTGGTGAAGCGCAGCTGCACGTCGGCGTCCCAGGCACCGAAATGGCGGATCGCGGCGGACAGGCTGCCGGTGACCGGCTCGATCGCCAGCGGGTCGGTGTAGCAGGAGCACTCGAAGGTGGTGCCCTCGTGCCGGCGCGCGTCCGAGCGCGAGGTGATGGTGCCCTGCCCCAGCAGCGGCGGCAGCTCGGCCAGGATCTCATGGAGGTTGGCATAGGCGCGCACGATCGGCGGCCCGGCGAGCGACCCGGCCAGGTAGCAGTACTGGCAGTGCGCCGGGCAACCCTCGGCCAGGTCGAAGCGCCAGTCGGCGCTGGGCGGGATCGGCTGCGGCTTGCGCCGGCTGGGCGAGGCCACCACCACCGCCAGGGTGGTCTTGGCGTCGCGATACTGGTCCGGCAGGCCGCTCAGCCGGTCGGACGGCAGCCGCACGACCCGTGCGCCCGCCTGTTCGGCCCGCTCCACGATGCCGACGCCGTGCGCGAAGCCGAGAGCCGCCGGGGTGACCAGCACGGTTCTCGGCATCCAGGGCCGGTCTTGCCTCGATCCGCGCGGGGCAGGCAGGGTCGGGATCGTCTCGTGGGTGAGGAGCGTGTCGATGGGTCGTCTCCCGGACGCGTTGCGATGCAAAGGTGGGGAGTTCAGCCCGGCCGTTCCCAACGAGGTTCCGCACGAGAGCGTGTGTTGCGCGGAGGTCGGGCCTGCAGGACCGGTCTGGAACCGGTTCCTGACTCTGCCGTTCGTTCTGGCACTGCGATCTGCAGATCAGGAATGAGGAACGCTAGATGAAGTCCGCCACACTGTTCGCCGCCGCGATCGCGTTGACCGCCGTCGCAGGCGCCGCCCAGGCTCAGACGCAGACCCAGAACCAGGGTTCGACCATGGCCCCGGCGCAGAACACCATGAGCGCACCGGCACCGGCCCAGAACACGATGGCCGCGCCGGGTCCGGCGCAGAACACCATGGGTGCGCCCGCGTCCGGCCAGAACACGATGAGCGCGCCCGCATCCGGCCAGAACACGATGGGCGCGCCCGCGTCCGGCCAGAACACCATGAGCGCTCCCGATCACAACCAGGCGGTCGCCACCACCTCGGCCGACACCGCCACCCCGGCGCACGGGTCCAACAGCTTCACGATGCGGCAGGCCCGCCACCGAATCATGAAGCACGGCTTCACGCAGGTGAAGGACCTGACCAAGGACGACCAGGGCGTGTGGCACGGCACCGCGATGCAGAACGGGTCGTCGGTCAAGGTGTGGGAAGACTACAAGGGCAGCGTCGGCACCGAGTGAGCGCGGCCGCATCCATACTAACACGACAAACCGAGGAAGCAGATCATGGCACAGCGCACCATTACACGCGCCTACGACAGCTACGCCGCCGCCACCACCGTCGTCCAGGCGCTCGAGAATGCCGGCATCCCGCACAGCGACATCAGCCTGGTCGGGCGCGACGGCGCCCAGACCGGGCCCGTCGGCGCGACCGGGACCGGCACCGACCTTCCCCATGACGAGGAAACCGAAAAGGGTGCCGGCACCGGCGCCACCATCGGCACCGTGCTCGGCGGCGGCGCCGGGCTGCTGGCCGGGATCGGCTCGCTGGCGATCCCGGGCGTAGGCCCGGTGGTCGCGGCGGGCTGGCTGATCGCCACCCTGACC